>DATIBM010000109.1:0-7685 GCA_035457545.1 Nitrospiraceae bacterium | reverse complement strand
GATCATATTGGGCGCCGCCAGCCGGATCGTGATCCCGTTCGAGCGCGTCCAACCGAAGACGCAGATCGGCATTGCGCCAGCCATCCGGCCCTCGCAACAGGTCTCGCTCGCTGAGCAAGGCCGCCACATCGCAGGCCAGGTTCCCCAACCCCTGCTCGCAGGCACGAAGCACCATATGGGCCAGCCTCGGATGCAAAGCCAACTCCGCCATGCGCCGCCCATGCTCCGTCACCTTTCCCTTCCCGTCGAGCGCCGCCAGTTGGATCAAGAGACTGCGCGCTTGGGCCGTCGCCCCGGGCGGCGGCGGATCGAGCCATGACAGGTCCGCCGGATCATCCGTGTCCCAGAGGGCCAATTCCAAAACCAGCGGGGCCAGGTCCGCCTCGAGGATCTCCGGGGGGCGGCGCGGCAAGAGCGTCTGTTGATCCGCTTCGGTCCAGAGCCGGTAACAGACTCCGGGCTCCAGACGCCCGGCGCGGCCGCGCCGCTGTTCGGCCGAATCTTGCGTGACGCGAATCGTATCCAGGCGCGTGAGCCCTGTGCGGGGATCGAACCGTGGGATTCTCAAGAGTCCTGCATCGACCACGACGCACACCCCTTCGATCGTCAAACTGGTCTCAGCGATCGAGGTGGTCAAGACCACTTTGCGCCTGCCGGCGGCGGACGGAGCGATCGCCAGATCCTGCGCCTCCTGCGGCAACTCGCCATGCAACGGCGCAATGGTGATGGATGGGTCGAGAGCCGCCTCCTGCAAGCGGCGCTCGACCCGGCGGATTTCGGCCATGCCTGGAAGAAACACCAGGATGCTGCCGCCGTCCTGCGTAAGCGCACGCCTCACGGTCTGGACCACCACCTGCTCCAGGGGAGCTGCGATCCGCCGATCCAGATAGCGGGTTTCGACCGGATAACTCCGCCCTTGACAGGACAGGATCGGCGCCTGGCCCAGTAGATCGGAGAGGGCCGCACAGTCCAAGGTCGCCGACATCACAACCAGACGAAGATCGGGGCGGAACAGCCGTTGCGATTCCAGCGCCAAGGCCAATCCAAGATCTGCCTGCAGGCTCCGCTCGTGAAATTCGTCGAAGAGCACGGCGCCGTACCCGGCGAGCGAGGGATCATGCTGGAGCAGGCGCGTCAGAATGCCCTCCGTTACGACTTCGATCCTGGTCGTTCGTCCGACTTTCGTATCAAGACGGGTTCGATACCCGACCGTCATGCCGACTGACTCGCCGAGCAGCCGCGCCATATAGTGAGCCGCCGCCCTTGCGGCCAACCGGCGGGGCTCCAGCAGCAGCAGCTTTTGCCCCTCCATCCAGCCGGTCTTCAGCAAGGCCAGCGGGACGCGGGTCGTTTTGCCTGCCCCAGGCTCGGCCGTCACCAGCAGCGATGGCCGGCGTTCCAGCATGCCGCAGAGTTCGGGCAGCACCTGTTCAATGAGAAGAGTGGTCATGGCTTCAACGCGAGGCGGACCAGATTGATCCGATGACTTTATCAGAAACGGCTAAAGGAAACCGTCGCAGGGACCCGCAAGGCCACTGGTCGGAAGATCTCCGAGTTATCGTGGAGACGACGGGGTCCTATCGATGTTGGAGATCGAATCAGCGTATAATTTGTTTCATGTCTCCGAGAAAGCCGTCCATCCAGATCAGCCCGCTCAGATGGACCAGCGAAAAGCCGATCCAACCAGGTTGGTACTGGTATCGGGGCCTGATTGACGAGGCCGATCCCTTGATCGTGCTGGTGGATGAAGCCGGCTATTTCCAGTGGCCCGACGGCGCGTTCGAGGATGTCAGACAGACCGATGGACAATGGGCCGGCCCCATCGCCCTGCCCAGCGAAGCCTGACAAGACCGGCTCAGCCGCAGACCGCCCACCCCTTACCTTAGCCCGCATTACTCACGAGAGTCCGTCACGAAACCACGGAGACGCCTCGCGAGACGGGCGCGTGGAGCCCATCGGGGCCGAAGCATACTTGACACAGTATGTTGAGGCCACGAGGGGCAAGCCCGCCCGCTTGGGTGCGAGCATCCCGCAGCCAAGCTTGTCGCAGCGGCGTATCGGTGGTTGCAGTAGGAGTCATCGTGAATAATGCGGATTAGACCACCGGGGCTTATAAAGCCAAGCCAAGCGAACTAAATCGCTGTTCCAGCGAGGCGAGAATCGCATCGCGGAGTTGATCCCGATAGGGAGCAAAGGACGGATCTCCCAGGTAACGGTCGAGGGTGCGTGGCAGGCGCTTCCACCAAGCCTGGGCCGAGTTCCTGGCACATCGGGCCGGTCCTTCTCCACCCGCAAGAAGAGACCTGAGCTGCCGTTCAAAAAATCCAACGTGCGATTCCTCGTCCTTGAGAATATCGGCCAGGTCCGATCGGACCGTCACCAACAAAGTGGCGAATTCAAGGCCCAGCGCTTCATAGCCGTAGAGGTGAACGGCCAGGGCGCACCACTGGTCGGGTACCCTTGGCAGGCGCTCCCGTCCCATCGAGCGGGCGCCCAGCACCTCCTCGAACTGCCGGAGGTGTCGCTGTTCATCCTGCTCATGTCGCCGGAGGAAATTCATCACGGATGCAGGTAGCGCCTGTTTCTGTGCCGCCTGGACCGCCCACATCGCCATGGCTTCGGCTCGAAGGAACCGTTCCAGCAACGCGCGTTCACAACTCTGGGGCAGCAGGAGCTTCACAAGACCGGCTTCTCGGCGCAAACGACCTGGACCGCGATCGCAACTCGGGAAGGACCCGCTCGATGTCCTGACTGTCTTCTCCGAGACAGTCACGGATCGCCAACCCCGCTTCACGCGGGAGCGTCAGCCATTTGGATTCTCGCGGACGATGGAGATACGAACTCCGCTTCCACTCCATCAGATTCCAGAGTCAGGCCGGATACCGCAAACAATCGAAGAGGCCTCGTCGATCACGGGAGCGATAGACGGCATGATCGGCCAAACCGACGTTCGCAATCAAGAGGTCACGGGGAGCAAGTAGCACGCATCTACGGACCACCAGCGCGGGATGACGGAGATGTTCGAAGGGATTGGGCGACCAGATCGGACCCTATCGCGCGGAGGGCAACTGGTTCCTTCCGGACAAGAAGGGAACCGCACGGGTGAAACGATTGGCGAGTCGCGCAGCAGCGGCGGGAGGTCTTCCCCCGGTCTACCCTGATAATCCCGTACGAATCGGCCCGTGAGGCACGGCACGAACCGGAGCGGAACGAAGGCCTCGAAGCGGAGGCATCCATGACCTCGGGGCCTTCGCCGAACCGAGGGGAGAGAATCATCCTCCCCATCCCGTAGAAGCCGCACCAGGAGGCCATTCTACGGCATCGCGCAGAATTGGACAGAGCAAGATCGGTACCGCTATGCGCTCCTTCGAGGGCTATACAAATCCAAGCAGTTGCAAGGAGCGCATGACGATCGGCGTCCGTTTCTCTTCCTCACCCTGTAGGCTTCGACACACAATGAGGCAGAAGTCGGCCGCCGGCCTCAGCCTTGGACCAGCCCGTTCAGGCCGCAACCGTTCTCTCCCCGCCACAGAGCAAATTGTTATAATCTGCTGCCATGACCTGCCCGATTTGCAAGGCCCCTGTCACCTGCCAGGACAATCCCGTGCGGCCCTTCTGCTCCGAGCGCTGTAAATTGATCGACCTGGGTCGCTGGGCCTCCGGAGAATATCGGATTCCAGGCCAGAACCTCGCGTCGAGTCCGGCCGAATCCAGCTCCTCAGACCAGGAACCAGAGTGAACGGGCCAGCCGGCTGAACGGCCGTTGGCTGCCCCCTCACATCAGGCCTTGACCTTGCGATCGTCAGTTCCCGCCGCCCATTGTCCTGATTTCGGCAAGCGCAAGACGGCAGCCGCCAACCGATCATGGGCCCGATCCCCGAAGAACCGTTTGACCGCTGCCCGGACCTTGGCAGCCGTCCCGACCAGATAGCGGAGGCGGGGGCGAGCCGCGGTCAGCGCATGGACCACGGCCTTGGCCACTGCGTTAGGCGAGAGGGCTCGGCGCTCCGCATCTGTGGCACGCCGGGCCAATCCCCGCATCAAGGGTTCGTAGAGCGCGACCAGTTCCGGATCGGCCGAGGCACGGATCGATTCGGCCAAGGAGGCCGACTTGTTCCAAATCGGGGTGGCGATGGCGCCCGGCTCCACCAGGGAGACCGAAATGCCCCAAGCCCTCAACTCAAGCCGGAGCGCGTCGGTCATCGCCTCCAGCGCAAACTTTGAGGCCCCGTAGATTCCCAGAAACGGCACGGCCGCCACGCCGGCAATCGACGACATATTCACGATACGGCCCCGTCCCTTGCGCAACAGGGGAAGAAAGGCCTGAATGACCGCGATCTGTCCGACCGATCGGGCCAGGCACGGCGATCCCGGCGTTATTCACCAATCCCGCCAGGCCGGCCTCCCCTGCCGCTTCGGAAACCGTTCGAACCGCCGCCGCGATCGAGCCAGGGTCCGTGACATCCAGCCGCAGCGGCGTCAGCCGCGATGAAGCCTTGGCCCGCAAGGCCGCTCCATCCCGCTCGGTCCTGACTCCCGCAAAGACCCGGAACCCCTGTCGATCAAGATGGATCGCGCAGGCCTCTCCAATGCCACTGGAGGCCCCCGTGATCACGATTCCTGCCCGCCCGGTCGAGGCCGCTGCCCCCGTTCCCGTCTCCACACCCATAGCCGCCTCTCTTCCTGATGAAGGTTCGGACGGTACCACGACCGTGCCCGGAACAAAACAGTTTCTCAGCCGGGTGAATGGGCGAATCCTTTTCTCCGGAATAGGCTCTTAAAACAAACGGAGAGGTTCTTGCTGTCGGGTGATGGAATCAGTGGTCATCTGACAGAGACGAGAGCACGAGTGAGATTCCCTGAGTGACGGTGTTCATCCAGGAGAGGAGAAGGCAAACGTGGTGGTTCAAGAGAAGAAACCCAGGACATCGGGAACCCCGGGACCCTGCCACCGTTGTGGCGGGTTCATGGTCCCGGAACGGAGCCAAGACCGATACATGACCGAGTGGCGGTGCGTGAGTTGCGGAGATCGCATCGATCCGGTGATTTTGGCGCACCGTGCCCAATACCAACATCAGGCAGAAAAGGATGCGGCTCGGGAACGGGCAGAGAAGCTCTTTACGCCGTTCAGTCTGAATTAGAGGATCTCCGGGTCACTCCAGCCTGCGGCCGTCGCCGGTGGGCGCTCTTGTGCGCTCTCACCCTCCACCTGTTGAGCGCATAGACCCGCCGACCGCGCGGCGGCCCGTTTGTGTTTCGTTCCATCCCCGATTTGACTGCTGGCGCCTACGTAGCTTCATGCTCACCTAGGGATAGTCCGAGATCCTTCCACTCAGTGGAATCAGTACAGTTTCCTCTTTATCTCCTGCATCGTTCTCAGTATCATCCATAGGTGCAGAAATTCCGGTGCCCCACCCCTCTGCTGCAAGCAGGCGATACGAGGGACATCCTATGAAACTCCTCCTCGTTCATCCTGGTCCGTTGATGTACACCAAGATCTACCTCCGCCTGGAACCGTTGGGGCTGGAGCTTGTGGCCGATGCGGCCCGCCGCGCCGGACACGAGGTGAGGTTGATCGACATCCAGGTGGAGCGGCCGGAGGCCTACCTGGCGCTGGCGGCGGAATGGCGGCCGGACGCGATCGGGTTCTCGTGCAACTATCTGGCGAACGTCCCGGAAATCGTGGACCTTGCCAAGGAGACCAAAGCGCGATGGCCCGGGGTGTTTCTTTTGGTCGGCGGCCACAGCGCGTCGTTCGTCGCGGAGGACCTGCTGGAGCATGCGGAGGGGGCGATCGACTGCGTGGTCAAAGGCGAAGGGGAACCGGCGATCGTCGCGCTCCTTGAAGCCCTGCGGGAGGACCGCGCCGCCGTCGCCTCGGTCGCGGGCGTGGTCTCGTTAAGGGGCAACGGTCCCCCTCCGCAATTCCTGCATAGCCTGGACGGGTGCCGGCCGGCTCGGGACCTGCTCCGGCACCGACGGCGTTATTTCATCGGCGTCCTCGATCCCTGCGCCTCCATCGAATTTTCACGCGGCTGTCCGTGGGATTGCTCCTTCTGCAGCGCCTGGACGTTTTACGGACGGAGCTATCGGCTGGTTTCTCCGGAGGTCGTCGTGGAGGATTTGGCGCGTGTGCGGGAGCCGGGCGTCTTCATCGTGGACGACGTGGCCTTCATCCAGGCAAGACATGGGCTGGCGATCGGCGAGGCCATCGCCAGCCGCGGCATCAAGAAACAGTACTATCTCGAGACGCGCGGCGACGTGTTGCTTCGCAACAAGGAGGTGTTCCAACTGTGGAAACGGCTGGGCCTTGAATACATGTTCATCGGCATCGAAGCGATCGATGAGGACGGGCTGCGGCTCTATCGGAAGCGCATCTCCCAAAGCAAGAACTTCGAGGCCCTGGAGTACGCCCGATCCCTGGGGATCACCGTGGCGATCAACTTGATCGCCGATCCGGGTTGGGACCGGCGCCAGTTTGACGTGATCAGGCAGTGGTGCCTGGAGATTCCCGAGATCGTCAACGTGAGTGTCAACACCCCTTACCCCGGCACGGAGACCTGGCGGACCGAGTCCCGCCGGATCGTCTCCCGCGACTACCGGCTCTACGATATTCAGCATGCGGTGTTGCCCACGAAGCTGCCGTTGCCGGAATTCTACGAGGAACTGGTGAAGACCCAGCAGATTCTCAACCGCAAGCACCTGGGATGGGCCGCCCTGAAATCCACGGCGCGGATCGCCGCCGGACACCTCCTGCGCGGACAGACCAACTTCATCAAGATGCTCTGGAAATTCGACAGCGTCTATGACCCCAAGCTGCAACTGGCCGACCATGCGAGGCCGGTCCGCTATCAGATGGCTCCGCCGCCCGACCCCTCGCCGCATGCGAATGGCGCCCTGCTCTACATTCACCGCGCCAAGGGTCGTCAGAGCCGGGCGCTCGACGACGACACCGAAGCGTTCGTCGACACCAGTCGCGCCGGGACCGGCCTCTGACTCCCCTCCGAGGTTGTGCTGACGAGGGAGAACGGGATATCGTGAACCCGGAGGCCGCGCGTTTTGGCTCGGTTCATATGCGCCCGGCGCATGAGCGATGCAGGAAGAGGATCCTGCTCCATGGCGTCCAACGGCTCCGTGCTTCCACGCATCGTCATTGTCGGCGGCGGCTTCGGCGGCCTCGCGGCGGCGCAGGGTTTGGCCCGTGCCGCGGTCGAAGTCCTGCTCATCGACCGGACCAACCACCATCTCTTCCAGCCCCTGCTCTATCAAGTCGCGACCGCGGCCTTGTCGCCCGGAGACATTGCCTGGCCCCTGCGGACCGCCGTGCGTGGACAACAGAACGTGCGGGTGGTGATGGACGAGGTCGAAGCGGTGGATCGCACGACACGCCGGGTCGTCGTCAAGGACGGCCCCCCGATTCCGTTCGATACGTTGATTTTGGCGCCGGGGTCCCGGCCCTCCTACTTCGGGCATGATGAGTGGGCCGCCCACGCGCCCGGGCTCAAAACCTTGTCTGATGCCTTGACGCTCCGTGAACGGCTGCTGCTGGCCTTCGAAGACGCCGACCGCCGCGCCAGATTCGCGGCGGCCCAACCGCTTACCTTCGTGATCGTCGGCGGAGGACCAACCGGTGTGGAGTTGGCCGGCGCCCTTGCCGAAATCGGACGCAACGCGATGGTCCCGGA
>DATIBM010000108.1:0-25666 GCA_035457545.1 Nitrospiraceae bacterium | reverse complement strand
CAGCGTGGCGGTGGCCCCTTCCGCCCAGGCCATCAGTTACGCGATCTCGATGGGCGCTGTCTATCCCCATCTCCAATCCATGTTGGTGCGCGGTTCGATCATGAGACCGGACCTCGGCTTCATTCCGGTGACCGTCACCCCCAGCATCGCCGCCAGCTTCGGCCTCGAAGCCGATCGCGGTATTCTCGTTGCGCACGTGGACCCGGACAAGCCCGCGGCCCTGGCGGGGCTCAAGATGGGGGATGTGATCACCGGCGTCGATAACCATGCGATCTATAATATGGGTGATTTCTGGCACGCCTATCTGTCGCCGCGCGACCACAACCCCGCTCAACTTACCCTTCAAGGCAGGACGGGACAGGATACGGTCCCCTTGCCGCGCCTGAACGGCGGCGCTCGTCCCAGCCCGTGATGCCCCGAGCCATGCCGCGAGTGATGCGATCTGAACCGACCATGGCCAATCCCGTGAACGCCCGCCCTGCTTCCCGGGAAACCACCGTCCAAGGCGCGGCACTGTTGGTCACTCCGGGGCGGCTGCCCTATGATCTGGTCTGGCAGACCCAACAGGCATGGGTGGAGCATCGCCTGGTCGATCGTCTTCCTGATACGTTGTTGCTGCTGGAGCATGACCCCGTCTTTACGATGGGGCGCCGCACTGCCCAACCACATCGGGAACAGGCCGCACAGGTGACCGCCGCCCATGGCGTTCCGCTGTTGGAAGTCGATCGCGGCGGGTCCATCACCTATCATGGGCCGGGACAACTCGTCGCCTACCCGATCGTCCGCCTCATGCCCCCCTGCCATGGCCCAAAGGCCTACGTCGCGCGGCTGGAATCGATCGTGATCCGGACGCTCGCGGAATGGGGCATCGAGGGCTTTCTGCGCCCCGGCCTGCACGGGGTCTGGATCGATCCTTCCCACCCCCGCAAGATCGCCTCCGTCGGCGTCCGCATCGTCAAGGGCGTGACCATGCACGGCCTCGCGCTCAATGTCTCGATGGATCTCACACCCTTCCGCTGGATCACCCCTTGCGGGATCGACGGCTGCGAGGTGACGTCTATGGCGGACCTGTTGGGACGCACCGTGGCGATCGACCACGTGCGCTCCCGGCTGGTCCATTGGTTTGCCGTCCTGTTTCAGTGGACCTGGACGGAACACCAGCAAACCCTGCATTCATCCCTGGAGAGGTTCTGTCATGCAGAATGAACTCGATACGCCCGCCTTTCGGCTGGCCGTCGCGCAATTTGACGAGGCGGCGAAGCGCATGAACCTGGACCGCAATCTGCACCAGCGGTTGAAAATGCCTCAACGCTCGCTGATGGTCAGCATTCCGGTCCGCATGGACGACGGCCGCGTGGAGGTCTTCACGGGCTATCGCGTCCACCATGACATGTCCCGGGGCCCCTGCAAGGGCGGCATCCGCTATCACCTGGGCGTCACGCTTGGAGAGGTCGCTGCCCTGGCCATGTGGATGACCTGGAAATGCGCGCTGGCCGGCTTGCCGTACGGAGGCGCCAAAGGCGGCGTGAAGGTCAATCCCAAATCGCTGTCCCGCGACGAGCTGCAACGCATGACCCGCCGCTATGCGGCGGAGATTTTTCCGCTCATCGGGCCGGATCGCGACGTGCCGGCTCCGGATGTCGGCACGGATTCCCAGGTGATGGCCTGGATCATGGACACCTACAGCCAGCAGGTCGGCTATGCCTCCCCTGGCGTGGTGACCGGAAAACCCCTGTCGATCGGCGGAACCCTCGGACGAGAAGATGCGACCGGACGCGGCGTCGTGGACGTGACGCTCGCCGCCATGAAACACCTGGAATTGGACCCGTCCCAGGCCACGGTCGCGATCCAGGGATTCGGCAACGTCGGATCGCACACAGCCCGCATCATGCAAGAGGCCGGCTTGAAGGTCGTGGCGGTCAGCGATGTCAACGGCGGCCTGTATAATCCCAAGGGCTTGAACATTCCGGACATCCTCAAGCGTTACCGAGAGGAAGGCACACCCCTCGGAAAAATCCGATCCGGTGACTGGATCACCAACGAAGACCTGCTGCAACTGCCCTGCACCGTCCTGGTGCCGGCGGCCCTCTCGGAACAGATCACGGGCAAGAACGCGGACAAACTCCGATGCCGCATCCTCGCTGAGGGCGCCAACGGTCCGACGACCATGGAGGCGGATGCCATCCTGGCCGAGAAAGGCATCTTCGTGATCCCCGACATCCTGGCGAACTCCGGCGGCGTCATCGTGTCGTATTTTGAATGGGTACAGGATGTGCAACGGTTCGGCTGGAAGTCCAAAGACATTCAGGAGCGATTGCACGATATCATTACCACCGCCTTCGCCAGGACCTTGGCCTTCGCGACGGAGCACAAGACCAGCATGCGAATGGCCGCCTTGATGGGCGGCATCGAGAAGGTCGCGCAAGCGCATCTCCACCGCGGGCTGTATCCGTAACTGGTGTTGGCGCCGGCGAGCGGATAATCGCGCATGCGGCACGGGATCCTGGCTATGCTGGCGGTGATCTGGGCCATCGACGGCCTGGCGCTTGTGTGTACACCCCGTCCCGTGATCGGTCTCTTGCGCCACTACCTCGATCAAGGCGGCGGGTTCGCGCGCTGGTGGGGATTGACCGGTCTTATGGGGTTGGCGCTGCTGGGTCTCCCGGACACGTTTCGTTTCCAACCGCTCTGGTGGTTCGTGGGCGGCGCCATGGTCGTGAAGGGCGTTTTTATCGGACTGGCTCCGGAGACCTGGCGAAAGCCTGCGGTCGCGTGGAGCCTCTCCCGGGAGGATGTGGACTACCGGCTCTGGGGGCTGGCGCTCTGCACGCTGGCCCTGCTGCTGGGAAGCGGACTTGGCGCATGGGGACCGCAGCCGGCTCCGTAACCCGCAATCGGATGAAGTCCAACGCAAGCCCAATGGATGAATTCGCCAGACTCTGGGAAGCCCACCGCGACAGCAAATGGCCGAAGTTCGCCAGCCCCGATCAGGGCGAATTGATGACGCTCGATACCGTGATCAGCGGATGCGCCACCTGTT
Organism: Nitrospiraceae bacterium; assembly: GCA_035457545.1. Lineage (GTDB taxonomy): Bacteria > Nitrospirota > Nitrospiria > Nitrospirales > Nitrospiraceae > Nitrospira_G. The sequence continues at coordinate 22,626 of DATIBM010000108.1, read as the reverse complement.
ATTTGGAGAGCCCGGACGGTCTTGACGCTCAGCGTCGCGCGATCCTCTTCCAATGTCTCGACGACCTCCAAACGCTGCTGCCCCATATCCCGGAGGAGGCGGCCGACTATTTCGCCCGACTCCATCGGCTTGCCTGGCTCCTGCATCACGCCTCTGAGAAGGGCTAGGAATCGGTCTTCCGCAGCGAGGTGAACGAGTGGGTGGGACGCTGCGGGTTCCACTGGTTGCAACGACCGGACCCCTCCGTTAGAATGCGCCAATTGTGCCGGCCTTGAAGGTGCTCTGTGACAAGGCGATCCGCTGTTGACCGTTCGAGCGTCGAGACGAGGAGGTGCCTATGCGCGACTGGGTCCGGTCTTTGGTGTCTTCCGCGGTGGTGGCTACCAGCCTCTTCGGCGCAGCGGCCTGGGTGCTTGCCGAACCCTACGAGTTGACCAAGCATGATGTGATGGACCCGTCGCAGATCAAGAGCACGGATGTCTCGCTCTTCGGCGTCAAGCTTGGAGATTCAGAAGGCAAGGCCTTGGACCTGTTGGTGAACGAAAAGATCCAAGGAGTCAAGGCGGAGCAGGAAGGCACCTTCATCCTGCTGTATGATCAGCGCAAGCCGGTCGGCGCCATGGCCGGCGTGCGCGTGATGGACGGGAAGGTTGATATGCTGTTCATCAACAACCGGTTCGCCTTCAAGACCCGCGGCATCTTCCGCAACGTGCTGAACAGCGAAAGCTCGGACGACGTGCGGCGCCACCTCGGCAAGGAGACCTCCGGCGACGAGAACGTGATGGGAGCCAAACTGGCCTACGATCAGCAGGGATTTGAGGTGAATTATCTCGGGAGGGACGTGAACGTCGAATTCATGATGCCGCGGTGATTCCGTCGGACGGTCCGATGCGAGACCGGCAGAACGAGCCTACTCATAGGCCTGTTCCCGGTCCGAGACCTGGAACTCCGGGGTCGCCAATTGGAGCACCGTCAAGCCGTACTTGATCAGGTCTGACGCGGTCGTCCATCGTCGCTTCGCGCCCAACAGCACCAGCAACAACTCCCGTCCGTCCTGCGACACCTTCGCAATCAGACAACGGCCGGCCTTGGACGTGAACCCGGTCTTCACGCCTTCCACGCCCGGCACCCGTCCCAGCAGGCGATTGGTATTGTGCAGCAGATAGACCCGATTCCCGTTGATCGGTGAGATCAGGTCGCGTTCCTGCCGGACCAGCTCGCGGAAAATCGGATTTTCCAGCGCAATTTCACTCAGCTTCGCCAGATCCTCCGCGGTTGTATAGTGGCCGGGCACGTCGAATCCGCAGGGATTGCCAAAATGGGTGTCCTTGAGCCCCAGCGCAACGGCTTTGCGGTTCATCAACTCCACGAAGCTGGCTTCATCCGAGGCCACGTGCTCCACCGCCGCCGCGCAGGCGTCGTTGGCCGAGACGATCAACATGGCCTTCAGCAGATCTTCCAGTCTGAACACCTGACCGGGCCGCAACCGGAGGCGGACTTTATGGGCCCGGGCGGCGCGCTCGCTCACCACCACTTCGTCGTTCAAATTCCCCTGTTCGAGAATGATAAGCGCCGACATGATCTTGGTCAGGCTTGCAGGGGACAGCCGCTCGCCGGCACGGAACTGATAGAGCGTTTGTCCGCTCTTCATGTCCTTAAGCAGAATGCCGTGGGCAGGAATCTGCCGCCACTTGAGCAGGCGGAGGCTCTTCGTGGCCTTGTGCGTCCGGCCGGACGGTTGGCCCTCTTCAGCCTGGGCCTGGACCCCGCCGAAGGCCATTCCACCGATCATCCAGAACAGGAGCAGCCCGAGGACCGCTCGTCTGAGTCGGGATCGCGCGGGCGTCACCGTGGCCGCCGCGACAGGGTGCGAGGCTGAGAGAATGGGCGGGACATACTCAGAGCGTGAATTCCTCGCGGACCTTCCGGCCACGTACTCCGCTCTCGATGACGCGATGGAAGAAGCGCAGCAGGTCCGCCAGATCAAGCCAAAACCCGCAATTGATGCAGCGCGCATACAGGCGTCGGCTCAACATCGTGTAATGCCGCTCGATCAGCATGCAGCCCTGGCATTTGAGACAATGCATAGTGAATCCGCGCAAACCGGGGACGACAAGCCGGCGGAGTCCGACTGGTCTCGTTCATTCCGCTCGCAAGCCCGGCCGGCTCGACGGCTGCCTGTTCGTCTAGCGGAGGCGATTGAGAATCAGCGCCAGACAGCCCGCCAGCATGCCCCCTCCAAAAATCGTCACGAGAAAGGACACATAGGCCGGCGTACTGCCGCTGGGATGATGACCGTAGACCAGATCCCGCACCCCGCCCTGCACCATGAGGAACGCCAAGGTGGTCAGGGACCCCATGGCGAACCACCAAGCGAAGGTCCTCACCGGACTCCAAAGGGGTGAGAAGCTGGCGAGCGGCGTTGCGATCCAGGCATCGGCACGTGCGCAAATGGTACGTGCGAGGTGCCACCCTGTCAAGGGAAATACCGGCCCGAGCCCCCGCCTCGTATCGGCCCAGCTAGCCGTTGTCTTGCGCCTGCGCAGGGGGCGCCTGCTTGTGCCCGCGATGCAGAAACACCGAGACGCTTCCGGCTCCGTTGTTGGCAATGACCAACCCGGGAATCGCCGTCTGCTCGGTCATGACGGAAAAATCCGCGAGCGCGAACGGCCCTCCTTTGGTCCGGTAGTTTCTGGGCGGGTACCGGAACGTGCCGTCTCCGCGTCCGTAGAGAATCGAGAGGTCGTTCGATTGAATGTTGACGATCGCCACGTCCAAGATGTGGTCCCCGTCAAAATCCCGCGCCACTCCGTAATTGGGACCGGCATCGGCTCCCGACTCTTTCCCTGGCAGAAAGCTGCCGTCCCCCTTGCCGAGGAAAATCGTGAACGTGTCCATCTCTCCGTTGATCACGAAGAGGTCGTCGAGCTTGTCGTTGTTGAAGTCGGCCACACTGACGCCCAGCGGACGTTTGCCCGTGCGATAATCGGTCGGACCGGCGAACGAGCCGTCGCCTCTGCCCATCCACACGGACACGGCGTTCGACATGCGCCCTCCGTTCGTCACCAGGAGATCCGGTTTGCCGTCGGCGTTGAGATCCTTGAGCACCAGGGAGGTGGGGGTGTCCCCATACTCATAGAACGGCCCGTCCGAGAATTCCCCATTGCCCCGTCCGAGCAGGATCTTGATCTTGTCGTTGCGAAGCGCCACGGCCAGGTCGATGGTCCCGTTGCCGTCCAGATCCGCCCCGTCGATGGACACAGGAATTTTGTGCAGGGTATAGAGATGCGCCTGTTGAAACCCGCCTTCCGGCTGGGCCAAATAGATCCCGACCTGGTCGCTGCCCGCGCACACGATCGCCATGTCGCTGAGCCCGTCGCGGTTGAGGTCCTTCACCGCCAAGGCCCGGGGCTCCGCACAGACCTTCATCTGGATCTGGTCCTTGAAGCTGCCGTCGCCGTTGCCGATCAGAAACGACAAGGTGTTGTTCCCGATATTGGTCGTGACCACATCGGTCACTCCGTCATGGTTGAAATCGGCCGTGGTGACGGTCGTCGGATTTCGTCCGACCGCATAATGGGCGTACAAATAGAACAGGTCCGGCGGATCGTAGGCGTCGGTCTTGGTGCAGCTCCACCCCCCTGCGAGCAGAGTGGCGGCGGCCGGGATTGCAAGAATCACCGCAAGCGCTCGGCGGAGAGACCCTGGTGTCGTCTGGAGAGCGTACATGGGACGCGTGGCTTTGGCAGTGGATCAGAACCGAGTATACTTGGTCATCGCAGAGCAGGACAACCGCCGTCCAGGCAGGTGCGCATCCGCCCCGTCGCGGAGCCGTTCGACGCAGGGATCATTGCCGCTCGCGGCGCCCGCGGGGAGGCACCGCGCCATGCCTTCAGGAAAATTGAATTATGCCTCCTGTCTGGGATAAGATGCGACCCTTCCGCAGATAAACGGAACCACATGGAGCGTATCGTCCGGCCGCCACGAGGCGTGACAGGAAAAGCACAAAGTGGGCTTCTCCGCCCGCACCATATTCGATACAGCGATCACAAGAAACGAATCACTGGAGGTGCTTCTCCGCCGGCTCAGTCATGAAGAAACAACGGAATAGCCGCCGGTTCTAACGAAGCTTGGCATCGGGAAACAGCGAGAGAGGATTCCTGGAGGTGTTTCTCCGGCGGCAATAATGAAGAGGGGCTTCGCCCGATGAGCCGCCGGTTCTAGCGAAGCTTGGTATGGAGGAGGGTATGGCAGAAAAAGTAAAGATCGATTTGACCATGTATGGCATTGCCGAAGTGTTGAAGTGGTGCCACGACCGCAACAACGGACGGGTGCCCGGAGTGGATACGGAGGGGTTCAAGAAAATGCAGGCGCTGCTTGCGGAGAAGCCCCAGGCCGGCGACTACTTTACGCTCGACCAGTTCTGGAAAAAGAACGTGACCCTGGAGTTTACCCCCGAAGAGATCCAGGTAATCGACCGGTGTCTCTACGACATTCCCAACCTCGACAACGTGCCCCTGCCGCAAATCCGGCACAAGTTCTGGCCCCAACATTCCGGCGCGCACTGACCAGCCGGCATCGGCCAAACTGATCGCCGCTCGTTCGGGGTCGGAATCCGAGCCCGGACGAGCCTACAGGGTCCCCTCTCCTTTGAGATATTTCCTGAACCGGTCCATCAGCTCGGCGCCCAGCGTCCCGCCTTCCGGCTTCTTGACGTTCGGGTCGGCAAAGTGCTGGCGAATGTCCTGAAGACGCTTTTCGGCTTGATCGTTCCCCTGGAGCCGCTTCGTTTTCTGGAGCGCGGTCTCGAAGGCATCGAAGGTGAGCTCCCGGAAGCCGTACGCCCGGATGCGCTTGACCGCCTTCATCATCGCTTGGTTCCGGAATTGCGTGAGATGGTCTGAATCGATCTCCTTCAGCCCAAGCTTGCGGGCCCGCCGCTCGGCGGCCTTCCGGATGCCGCTTCGAACAAAGTCCGGCGAAGTCTGCAACCGCTTCCAGGCTTCGTCGGACCAGGCCACGCGTTCTTGCGGCCGATCCCAGACCTGGACCAGCGCCGCCTCGTCGATTCGCGAGAGTCCCTGCTCGCGCGCCATCTCCTCGGTGTCGCGCTTGAGCATGTCGGCCACGAACTCCTGCGCGATCGCCGGCGCTTCCTTGATCTTCTCCTGGAGCCGGGCCAAGGCCGCTTCGCTCCAGTCCATCGGAGGCGTCGCCGCCTCCTGAAGGTCGCCCAAGGCTTCCACCTTCTCGAAGAGATCGACGTTGACCTCCATGTGCCCGTGCTCGCGGGCCAGTTCTTCGGCGATCTGCTTGATCATGCCGCGCATGAATTCCGGGACGGTGTCCAGTCGGGCCTGCGCCGCCGCGGTCCAGGGCAACCGCCCGGCCTGCATCTGGGAGGCCGCCTGGGCCATCCCGGCGCTCCCGCCCATGCTGCCCATCATCTGCCCTTTGAACTGATCGAGAATTTCCCCCGTGATGGTGCCGTACCCCAATTCACGGGCCTTCTTTTCCGCCAACCGCTTGACCATGCCTCGCAAGAAGGCCGGCGCGCGCTCCATCCGCTGGAGGGCTTCCGGAGTCCAGATGATATCGTCGGACGCGATTGGTTGGGTTGACTCGGCCATGATGACGCCTCGTGCTGGTGTGACGTTTATTGGTTCAAAAGCTCTTTCAGTTCCTTGCCCGCCTTGAAGAACGGGACCTTCTTGGCCGGCACGGCGACCGTCGCGCCGGTTTTCGGATTCCGCCCTTCTTTCATGCGACGCGAACGGAGCCGGAAACTGCCGAATCCGCGGATCTCGGTCTTGTCGCCCGCCCGCAGGGAATCGCGGATGCTGTCGAAAACCGTGTTGACGACGATCTCGGCCTGGCGCTTCGTCAACGTCGGCACCTGTTCGGACAATCGTTCGATGATCTGCGCTTTCGTCATTCAGCTTCCTCCCTTTGCGGCGGAAAACCCGCGCGGCCGTCAATAGGCCATCAAGTACTTGAGACTGACCCCCGGGTGCCAATCAAACTGCGGCAACGCCCCCGACAGTTTCGACTCGATCAGTTCACGGATCGAAAACCGCTTCCTCGGCTCCACCACCTGGGGCTCTCCTTCGATGCCGGCCAGATCCGCCGCCAGTTGAATGGCGTCGTCCAGGTCGCCGAGTTCATCGACCAGTTTCATGTCCTTGGCCTGCCGGCCGGTGAACACCCGCCCGTCGGCGAGTTCATGCACGTCGGCCAGATCGAGCGAACGGCCCTCCGACACCGCCTCGATGAATTGCTGATGGACGTCGTCCATCACGGTTTGAAGGACGGTGCGTTCCTCATCCGTCATCTTCCGAAGCGGCGAGCCGACGTCCTTGAACCGCCCGGACTTGATCACGACCCCTTCCACGCCGATTTTCTTGAGCAACCCTTCCAAGTTGGCGGTCTCCATGATCACGCCGATGCTGCCGGTCAAGGTGCCGGGATTGGCCATGATCCGGTCGCTGGCCACCGCGATATAATAGCCACCCGAGGCCGCGACCGTTCCCATCGAGGCCACCACGGCCTTGTTTGTCCTCGTCCGCAGGCGCCGGACCGCCTCGTATATTTCCTGGGCTGGCACCACGCCGCCTCCGGGGCTGTCGATCCGCAGCACGATCGCCTTGACGGCCGGGCTGTCGCCGAACCGCTTCAGTTCCCCCACCGTCTCCTTGGAGTCCACGATGACGCCTTCGATCCGGACGAGCGCCACCCGGTCCTCCCCCAGCGTTTCCAGCCAAGGGAGGACCCAACTGCCGAGCAGCGTTAACAGGGTGCCCACCCCGAGAATCCAGAGCGTCAACCGCCACCCCTTCTTGTGGGGCTTCGGTTCCGCCACCGGCGTGTCGGTCATGCTTGCAGCACTCCCCTCTTCCCGGTCCGGCCGTGAAGCGGCCGGAAGGGCGCCCTATTCGTCGTCGCCCTTGGTCCGCTTCCGCTGCTTGGCCGCGCGACCCAGGCTCTGGTCCACCGACCCTTGCGAGGCGTGAAATTCGTCCACCTGCCGCGATTCCATGTCTGCATGGTGATCCCGCTGGCTCAGCGCGATTTTCCGTTCCTCCCGATCGACCTTGATCACCTTGGCGGTGACCTCGTCCTGCAACTTGAAGGTCTCTTCGAGCCGGCCGGAGGGCTCCATCTTGGTTTCGCTCACGTGGATCAACCCTTCGACGCCGCCCTCCAACTCGACGAACACGCCGAAGTCCGCCACCTTGCTGACCCTTCCCGAGACCGTATCGCCCACGTGGAACCGAGCGGGGATCTCGTCCTCCCAGGGATCGCGGGTCAACTGCTTGTATCCCAAAGAGAGCCGCTCCTTTTCCTTGTCGATCCGGAGCACCACGGCCTCGACCTTCTGCCCCTTCTTGAACAGCTCAGACGGGTGTTTGATGTGTTTAACCCAGGACATGTCGGAAATGTGGATGAGCCCGTCAATGCCTTCGTCCAATCCGACAAAGGCGCCGAAATCGGTCAGACTCTTGATCTTGCCTTCGATCCTCGTTCCGGCCGGGTACTTGGTCTCGACCACATCCCAGGGATTCGGCGCGGTTTGTTTCATGCCGAGGGAAATCTTCCGGTTCCCCGGGTCCACGTTCAAGACGGCCGCCTCCACCTGATCGCCGATGGAGACGACCTTGGACGGGTGGCGGACTTCGTGCGTCCAGGACATTTCCGATACATGGACCAGCCCTTCCACGCCAGGCTCCAACTCGATGAAGGCGCCGTAGTCGGTGAGGCTGACCACCTTGCCCTTGACCCTCGTCCCAATAGGATACTTGGTCGCCACGTTGGTCCAGGGGTCTGCGGTCTTCTGCTTGAGGCCCAGCGAGATCCGTCCGGTCTCGCGGTCGTACTTGAGCACGGTCACTTCCACGCGATCGCTGATCTGGAACATTTCAGACGGATGCCCGACGCGGCCCCACGACATGTCGGTGATGTGCAGCAAACCGTCGATGCCTCCCAGGTCGATGAAGGCGCCGTAGTCGGTGATGTTTTTCACCGTGCCCTGAATCAATTGGCCTTCCTTCAGATTGGCCAAGGTCGTCTGGCGGTTCCGGTCGCGCGTCTCTTCGAGCAGCACGCGCCGGGAGACCACCACGTTGCCGCGCCGGTGGTTGATCTTGATGATCTTCATCGGGAAGACCTTGCCGATCAACCCGTCGAGGTCGCGGACCGGATGGAGGTCGATCTGCGATCCCGGCAAGAAGGCTTTCACGCCGATGTCCACCATCATGCCGCCCTTGATCTTGGAGAGGATCTTCCCCTCCACGTTTTTCTCTTCCTTGAAGATCTTTTCCAGGTCCTCCCAAATCTTCATCTTGTCGGCCTTTTCTTTCGACAAGACGAGATTGCCCTCCGAATCCTCCGTGTCCTCGATATAGACCTGGACCCGGTCGCCGACCTTGAGGTGGCTCAATTCCTCCTGCGAGAACTGTTCGAGCGGGATCAGCCCTTCCGACTTGTATCCGATATCGACGACGATCTTGTCTTTGCCGATGGCGACGACGCGTCCCTCGACGATCGTGCCCTCTTCGAAATTCCGAAACGTCTCTTCATAGAGGGACTCCATGGCCCCCCGATCCAACCGTTGGCCTGTCGGCTGCGTGGCAATAGTCATGACGATACGACCCAATCCTCCGAACTCTGTCGGGTGCTGATATGGTTATGACCCACGGCCGCTCTCAGCGCTGAGCGACCCCTGGGGCCGGTGGTTCGTGCGTGGCGTCAGCGGAGGAAGTCCCTCTTGGCTTCGTCTCCCTCGGCGGCTCGACGCCGCCCAGCTCCGCAATCTTCAGCATCACACGCCGGCTCACTTCGCGATAGAACGCCTTCTCTGACACCTCGCCCAGTTTCCCGTCAAAGGAGAGCGCCTGCCCAAACCGGACGGACAGAGGCCGCAGGCGGGGCCAGGATGCGCCCGGCGGCAACACGTCGTAGGTCCCTCCGATGTGGACGGGAATCACCGGGCATCCGGTCTGCGCGACCACGATGCCGATGCCTGGCTTCCCCGCTCTCAATTTCCCGGTGAGGCTGCGTCCCCCCTCCGGGTAGATGACCACCGCCTTTCCCTGGCGAATAAGCTCGATCGCCAGCTCGAATCCCTTTCGATCCAACCGGTCTGCGCGGATCGGAATCCAGCCCAAGGCTTGCAGCAGGGGCCTGAGCCTTGGAAAAAACAAGTCACGCCGTCCCAGGTACCAAAGCCGGCGCCGGACGGCGCAGCCCAGAATGGGAATATCCAGGTAGCTCGCGTGGTTCGCGGCTATCAGAACCCCGCCCCGCTTCGGAACGAACTCCTGGCCCTCGACGCGGAACCGAAAGAACAGATGCGCAAGGCCTCGGACCAGCATCCAGAGGATGCCGTACAGCAGCGAACTCACAGTTTGGCGGAGACGGCCGCCAGCATCCGCTGGAGGACCTGCTCGATATCGAGATTCGACGTATCGATGGTCAGCGCGTCCGGCGCGGGAACCAGCGGCGCGAGCGCCCTGGTCCGATCCCTGGTATCACGGGCGACCAAGTCTCGAGCCGTGTCTGCTAACGACACAGGCCTTCCCGATGCCGCAAGTTCACGAAAGCGCCGTTGCGCGCGGACCTCGGGGGTCGCCTCTAGAAAAAACTTCACGTCCGCCGCCGGAAACACGCGGGTGCCCACATCACGACCTTCGGCCACCACGGCCCCCTGTTCTGCGATCCTTCGTTGCACCGGCAGCAGCCACTCGCGGACCGCCGGGAGCGATGAGATCACGGAGGCCAGCGCGCTCGTGTCGGGAGCCCGCAAATCGTCGGTGACGTCTTGCCCATCGACCGACACGCGCATCCCTTGGCCACCCTGATGGCGCACGTCCAGCACCGTCGTCGCCAGGAGTCGCTCCACGCTGGCCGCATCGTCGGCGGCCACATTGGCCCGTTCTATTTTCCAGGCCAACGCCCGGTACAGGGCCCCCGTATCGAGATAGAGATAGCCGAGACGGGAGGCGAGCAGCTTCGCGACCGTGCTTTTCCCCGCTCCGGCCGGCCCGTCGATGGCGATCACCAATGAGGATCGCTGGGTACGACCGTGGGTATCGGCTGTTCGTTGCGCGTGTATTATAGACATCAGCTCAAAGGTGTCAACAAATCCAATAACTTAGATTCGAAACCCGGAAAGGACGTCTCGATGCAGTCGGAGCCTGCGATCGCTGTAACACCATCAGCGACCAGTCCAGCCACAGCCATGGACATGGCCACGCGATGATCGCCGTGGCTGTCGCAGGAGGCAGCGGTCATCCGGGCCTTGCCTCCGCTTCCATGAATGACCATGCCATCCGGCCGTTCGGTCATCGAGACGCCCATCTTTCGCAGTTCGACGGCCATCGTGGCAATGCGATCGCTTTCCTTTACGCGCAATTCTTCCGCGCCGGAGACGATCGTGTCACCCTCGGCGACTGCCGCAGCCACGCAGAGGATGGGGAACTCATCGATCATGTGCGGAATCTCGTCCGCCGCGACCGTGACGCCCCTGAGCGATGCAGACCGGACCACGAGATCGCCAACCGGCTCCCCGGCTTCCTCCCGGACATTCAAGACCTGAATATCCGCGCCCATACGGGTCAGAATCGTCAGCAGTCCGATCCTGGTTGGATTGACGCCGACCTGGCGGATCGTGATCTTGGAACCGGGCACGATCGTCCCCGCGACCAGAAAAAAGGCGGCGGCGGAAAAATCTCCCGGCACATGCAGATCCTTGGCCGGCCAGCCGGCGGCAGGACGCCCCTCCAGCGACACGGTCGTGTCGCGCTGCGAACAGGCAATGCCGTAATAGCGGAAGATCCGCTCGGTATGGTCGCGCGAGACCCGCGGCTCAGTCACGCTCGTGGTCCCCTCCGCAAAGAGACCGGCCAATAATAGGGCCGACTTCACCTGGGCGCTGGCGACGGGCGAGGTGTAGGTGATGCCCGTGAGCTTGCGGCCGGTGATGGCGAGCGGCGCCAGCTCCCCGCCCCTCCGGCCTGCGATGGAGGCGCCCATCTCCCGCAAGGGCCGGACGACGCGGCCCATGGGCCGGCGCCGGATGGAGGCGTCGCCGGTCAACACCGTGAAAAAATCCTGGCCCGCGAGGAGGCCCGTGAGGAGCCTGATGCCCGTTCCCGAATTCCCGCAGTCGATCGGGCCGTTCGGCTCGCTGAGCCCCCAGAGTCCCTTGCCCTGCACATCGAGCCGCTCGGGAGACTCCTGGATCTCGATCCCGAGGGCCTGACAGGCCCGCATCGTGTTCAGACAGTCCTCGCCACGGCAGTAGCCGGTGATGGAACTCCGTCCCTGCGCCAGGGAAGCCAGCATGATGGCTCGATGGGTGACGGACTTGTCCCCCGGCACCTCGGTGGCGCCGCGGAGCGATCGGGCCGGCTTGATGGTCAACGATGCCATCGCGGCTTCATCCTTCACGCCGGCTGTCCATTGAGCTGTTCCCGGACCATCTTGGCCTGTTCCAGTTCCTTTTCGAGACCGGGGCCGTCGCCGGATCGGATCAGCTCCTTCAAGTGCCGGAGATGCCGTTCATAGACCTCGATCAGTTGAACCAGGTTGTCCCGGTTCCACAGGCAGATATCGCGCCACATCTCGGGCGAGCTGGCCGCGATGCGTGTCGTGTCGCGCAACCCGCCCCCCGAGTGCAGGCGGAGATCCAAATCCGGCGCCATGCGGTCCCGCACCTCCGCCAGCGCGTTGACCAGGGCAAAGGCAGCCACGTGCGGCAGATGGCTGACCGCGCCCAGAATCCTGTCGTGGAGGAAGGGATCCATCGGGAGAACGGTCGAACCGGTCCGTTCCCACAGTTCCGTGATCATCCGCAGGGCCTCCGGATCGGTGCGCGGCGTCGGGGTGACGATGCAGCGGGCCCCCTTGAAGAGCGTGACCGACCCGGCCGCCACGCCGGTCTTTTCCTTGCCGGCAATCGGATGCGCGCCCACGAACCGGACCTGCGCGGGGAGCCGGTTCTCGGCTTGAATCACGAGGTTGCCCTTCACGCTGCCCACGTCGCTGACGATTGTCCGAGGCTGCAACAGGTTTCCCCACTGTGTCAGGTGCTGCTCGTAGGTATCGACCGGCGTCGCAAGGATGACCAGATCTGCGTCCTGCACAGCGTCGCGGGGATCGGACACATACCGGTCAATCGCGCCGACTTCCACCGCGGTCTTAAGATTGTCGATCCTCCGCCCGACCCCGACGACGGTCTCGGCCAATCCCTCCCGCCGCACGATCATTCCGAGGGAGCCGCCGATCAGGCCCACCCCGATGATCGTCAACTGCTTGAAGTGAATCGCCATCCCTGTTTCCGATAGGCCGCTGCGCCGCTGGTCGATAGCTGCGAGGCCCTTTACAGTTCGCGGCCGACCGCCTGCGCGATCTTCTTGATCTCGATCATGAGCTCCTTGAACTTGGCCGGCTTGATCGACTCCTCGCCGTCGCAGAGCGCGCATTCGGGGTTCGAATGGACTTCGATCAGCAACCCGTCCGCCCCCGCTGCGACGGCGGCCCTCGACATGGGGGCGACCAGGTTCCACTTGCCCGTCGCGTGGCTCGGGTCCACGATGACCGGCAGGTGGGACAATTCCTTGAGCGTCGGGACCGCCGAGAGGTCGAGCGTGTTGCGATATTGGGTTTCGAACGTCCGGATGCCCCGCTCGCACAGCATCACGTTCCGGTTGCCGCGCGACATGATGTATTCCGCCGACAGCAGGAACTCCTTGAGCGTCGCCGAGAGGCCGCGCTTGAGCAACACCGGCTTGTCGTAGGAGCCGACCTCCTTGAGCAATTCGAAGTTCTGCATGTTGCGCGCGCCGACTTGAATGATGTCCGCCTTTTCAAGAAACAAATCGATGTCGCGCGTGTCCAGAATCTCGCTCACGACCGGCAGCCCCGTCTGCTTCCTGGCCTCCAGAAGATAGTCGAGCCCTTCCCGGCCCACCCCCTGGAAGGAATAGGGCGAGGTCCGCGGCTTGTAGGCGCCCCCCCGCAGGATGCTCGCCCCGCCGGCCTTCACCTCATGGGCGATGCCGACGGTCAATTCCAGCCGCTCCACGGCGCAGGGACCGGCCATGATCGCCAGCTTCTTGTCCCCGATCTTCACCCCGCCGACATCGATGATCGTCCCCTCTTTCTTGAACTCCCGACTGACCAGTTTCCACGGAGCCAGAATGGGCGTGACGCTCTCCACGCCTGGAAAGGCCGTCAACGGTTGATTGTGCAGGATGCGATCATCCCCGATCACGCCGATGATCGTGCGTTCCTGCCCCGTGGAAATATGCGACTTTAATCCGAGTTCCCGCAGCCTATCGAGCAGATGGTCGATCTGCTTTTCCGTCGCGTCCGGTTTCAAGACAATGATCATGTTGTCGCCTCGACGCTCAAGACTGTATCGGTTAACGCTCCAGCACGTTCCGGAGCGCGGCAAGAAACATCTGGTTTTCCTCTGGGAGGCCGATCGTCACGCGCACCATCGACCCCTCGATGTGCCGGACGATCACCCCTTCGCGGAGCAGGGATTGGAACAGGGCCCGTCCGTCCCGTCCCGCATCGAAATAGAGAAAATTGGCCTGGCTCGGGAGCGGAGTAAAGCCGAGGGCCTCGAGCCCTTGCCGCACCACGGCCATCTGCTCGCGGTTGAGGCTCCGGCTTCGCGCCACATGTGGCTCGTCGCCCAGGGCCGCGATGGCGGCCTCCTGCGCTACGCTGTTGGCATTGAAGGGAGGGCGCAGTCGGTTGAGGTACTGCGTGATCTCCGGAGTGGTCAGACCGTAGCCGATGCGCAGGCCCGCCAATCCGTAAATTTTCGAGAAGGTCCGGAGGACGATCGCCTGACGCCCCTGCTTCACATAGGCCAGCGAATCGGCGTAGTCGGCCGCGTCGGCATATTCGTAGTAGGCCTCGTCGAACACTACGACGACCTGCTCCGGCACGCGCTGCATCAGGGCCCGGACTTCGGCCTCCGTCACCATGGTTCCCGTCGGGTTGTTGGGATTGCAGATAAACAGCAGCCTCGTGCGCGGCGTGATCGCGTCGGCCATGGCGGAGAGGTCATGGCGTCCGTTCTTCATCGGCACCGTCACCGCCTTCCCGTGCGCGGCGGTCACTTCCATTCTATAGATCACGAACGTCTCGCTGGCCATGACCGCTTCGTCGCCGGGAGCGAGAAACGTCCGCGCCAGCAGCCCGAGAATCTCATCCGAGCCGTTGCCCAGAATCACCTGGTCGGCTGTCACCTTCCATCGTTCCGCCAGCGCGGTGCGCAACCGGAATGCCCCGCCGTCCGGGTAGCGATGAAGGGAACCGGTTACCGGGCCGATCGCCGCCACCGCCTTAGGGGAAGGACCCAGCGGGTTCTCGTTCGACGCCAACTTGACGATTCGCGGCAAGCCCAATTCCCGCTGTAGCTCCTCGATCGGTTTGCCCGGGACATAGGGAACGAGCGACTCAATGTCTGGATGAACGGTCAGTGCCATGGTTATGCGTGCGCCGGGTACGACCCGAGAATCTTCATGAACAGGCAGCGGGATTTCACTTCGTCGAGCGCCTTCTTCATGCGCTCTTCTTCGACATGTCCTTCCACATCCACGAAGAAAATGTATTCCCAGGCCTTCCGTCGCGAGGGGCGGGATTCGATCTTGGTCATGTTAATGCCGGATGAGGCAAAGGGCCGCAACAGGTCATAGAGGGCGCCCGCGCGGTCCTTGACCGAAATCATCACGGAGGTTTTGTCCTTTCCGGTCCGCTGGGGAGCGGTCTTGGCCAAAACCAGAAACCGGGTGAAGTTATTGATGTTGTCTTCAATCCTCGACTGCACCACCTTCAGGCCGTACAGGTGCGCCGCCAGCTCCGAGGCGATGGCTCCGGCGGAGGCGTCTTCGGACGCCATTTCGGCGGCTCGCGCAGTGCTCGCGACTTCGGACAGGGGGACGTTCGGCACGTGGGTTTCCAGCCAGTTCCGGCATTGGGCCAACGCATGGGGGTGCGAATAGATCTTTGTGATCTCCTCCTTCACCCCCGACTTCGACAGGAGATGATGCGACACCTCCAGCAGGACCTCTCCATAAATGAGCAGGGGTGAGTCGATAAACATATCGAGCGTGTGGCTCACCACCCCTTCCGTCGAATTCTCGATCGGGACCACCCCGAAATTCGCCCGGCCCCGTTCGACCTCCGTGAAGACATCCTTGATACTCGTGACCGGGACATATTGCGCCGATTCGCCGAACTTCTGGCGGGAGGCCAAATGCGTGAACGTGGCGCGCGGCCCCAGGTAGGCAACCTTTTGCGGTCCCTCCAACGACAGGGAGGCAGACATGATCTCCCGGTAGACGGATCGGATGGCGTCGCTCGGAAAGGGGCCGGGATTCCGGCTGGTGAGCCGCTGGATGATTTCCGCCTCGCGCGCGGGGGTATGCAGATTCGCCCCGGCGTCGTTCTGCCGCTTGAGCTGGCCGATTTCAATGACATAGGTTGATCGCTCGTTCAGCAACCGAAGGATTTCATCATCCAGTTGATCGATCCGCCGCCGCAGCTCTTGCAGATCTCTGTTCATCACCGGAGGGTCCGTTCCATACGAGAATTCCTACTGGATGCGGCTCGACCAGGATTGACGCCATGGCGCAGCCCTGGAAAGAATGGCCAGGAGAGAAGGAACTTCTCTTCAGGTCCAAAGTGGAGATGTTACTAAAAACCCCTGAAGTCTTGCAAGGATAGGCCAATCGAACAAATCGGGCGCTCAGCCGGGAGTGATGCGAGGGTCCCGGTGATGAACCCGGCGATCATTCTCATGCAACGACCTTGATGCTCGATCATGCGAACAGGTCCTTTTTCTTGCCGAAATGCTGATAGGCCAACCTCGTGGCGCAACGGCCGCGCGCGGTTCGTTCCAAATACCCGGCTTGAATCAGATAGGGCTCGTACACTTCTTCGAGCGTGGCCCGGTCCTCGTTGATCGCGGCGGCGAGGGATTCGACCCCGACGGGCCCTCCTCCGAACTTCTCCACGATCGTCGAAAGGATAGTCCGATCCATTTCGTCGAACCCGGCTCGATCCACCCCGATCCAGTCCAAGGCATCCTGAGCCACTTGGCGGGTAATGTGCCCTTCGGCCTTGATCTGGGCAAAATCCCGCACCCGTTTCATCAGCCGGTTGACGACTCGGGGCGTCCCCCTGGCGCGCCCGGCGATTTCCCTGGCGCCCTCCTCGTCGATGTCCACGCGGAGGAGCCGGGCGGTCCGCCGGACGATCGCTTCCAACTCCTCCGGCGAATAGAACCCCAATCGATAGACCAGTCCGAACCGTTCCCGGAGGGGGCTCGTCAAAGCGCCGGCTCTGGTCGTCGCCCCCACAAGAGTAAACGGGGGCAGCTCCAGCTTGACAGTCTTCGCCTGCGGTCCCTGCCCGACGACCAGGTCCAACTGATAGTCTTCCATCGCCGGATACAGGGCCTCCTCCACCGAGGCGGGCAGGCGATGGATTTCGTCGATAAAGAGCACATCACCGGCTTGCAGGTTGGTCAGGATCGCCGCCACGTCCCCGGCATGGGCCAGGACCAACCCCGAGGTCGAGCGGATCGCCGCCCCCATCTCCCGCGCGATGATATGCGCGATCGTCGTCTTGCCCAGTCCGGGAGGCCCATAAAAGATCGCATGGTCCAGCGCCTCCCCCCGTTGCTTGGCCGCGTCGATGCAGACCTGTAGCGATTGCTTCATCGACGCCTGGCCGATGTATTCCAGAAGGGTCTGCGGTCTGAGGGTCAGCTCCAATCCCTGTTCGTCATCTGCGAGGCCGGGCGACACGATGCGCCGATCCATGGATGTCACTTGCTCCCTTGAGCCGGCGAAGGCGGCGGCAAGGTCTGGCCGGGCGTCGGCATGGCCCCTTGCCCTGGCGTGGGAAATTGACCGGCGCAATCAGGCGGACAAAAGCGGCCGCCTTGCGAGGGATTCGGCATGCCGGAGTCCATGTGTTGCAGTTGGCACCGGCTCATGGCGCCTCCGTCTCTGGCGCATTGGGTCGGCACCATGGTTCCGCCGACTTTGACATAGCCTTCCGGGCATTCTCCGCAGACGGACAGGAGATTGCCGCCGAGCGGCACGCACTGCACCAACGTGGCGTCGCCGTCCGGGCAGGTTTTCGGATCGGTGGTCACCGCGGTCGTGGCAAACCCCGCCGGGCAGCTTCCGCAGCGCAACTGCCTGATCTTCGGCTCTTCCTTCTCCTCCGCTCCCGCGGGAGCCGCGAAGAGGCCGGCGGCCAGGACGGCTCCAATCAACCCTATAACGCCCATGACGGTGAACTGTCTCATCATTCACCCCTTGGCTAAGTGCTTGAGTGTCGCCCGTATGACGTCGGTGAGGTCGGCCTGTTCGAGATGGAGCTTGCTCAAGACCTGTTTGACATCGACCGGCTTGTATCCCAGGTTCACCAGGGCGGAGGTCGCGTCCTCGTAGACGGACGTGGCGGGACGGCCGGCAGCGGGTGACGACATCCCGCCGATCACCAAGAGCCGCTCGACCTTGTCTTTCAGCTCGAGCACGAGGCGGCTGGCGGATTTCTTCCCGATGCCCGGCACGGTCGCCAACCGGTCGATGTCGCCGGCCTGCACCGCCTCGGCCAAGTTCGGAATCGTAAAGGTCGAGAGCACGCTCAGCGCCAACTTGGGTCCGATCCCGCTGACCGTGGTCAATAGCCCAAACGCAGCCTTCTCCGGCTCCGTCAGAAATCCGAACAGTTGAATCGCATCCTCCCGGAGGCAGGTCTGCACATGCAGGCTGGTGACCTGAGCCAGATCCGGAAGTCCGCAGTAGGTGCTGAGGGGAATAAAGAGTTCATACCCGACGCCCTGCACATCGATGACGGCCTGGCTCGGGGATTTGCGGACCAGTCGGCCAGTCAGTGAGGCGATCATGCCGGCTCGGACAGGGATCCGATAGCTCTACAGGCAACCAGATCGAGGCTAGCCGGCTGCCGCAGCCTTCTCCATGATTTCTTCCGAAATGTCGAAGTTGGCGTGAACCTTCTGGACATCGTCGTGATCGTCCAGCACCTCCAGAAGCTTGAGCATCTGTTCGGCCGCCTTTTCTTCAAGCTGGACGGAGTTCTGGGGCAGGAACGTGACTTCGGCCAGCGAGGGTTCGATGTGGGCATCCGCGATGGCTTTTCTCACCGGCTCGAAATCGTGCGGCGCGGTGATCACTTCAAAGGTCTTGTCCGTGACCTTGACGTCCTCGGCCCCGGCGTCAAGGCTCAACGACAGGAGCCGGTCTTCCTCGACCTTGCCCTTATCGACGATGATCAGGCCCTTCTTGTGAAATTGCCAGGCGACGGCGCCGGCCTCGGCCAGGTTGCCGCCGTTCTTGGTGAGGAGGCTCCGGATTTCCGCTACTGTGCGGTTCCGGTTGTCGGACTGGATTTCGATCAAGATGGCTGTTCCCCCTGGTCCGTAGCCTTCCAACGAGAACTCCTCGATCGTGACTCCGGGCAATTCGCCGGTCCCGCGCTGGATGGCCTTCTTGATCGTGTCATTGGGCATGTTGGCTTCGCGGGCCTTGATGATGGCCAACCGCAAGCGCGGATTGCCGTCCGGGTCCCCTCCTCCCCTGGCCGCGATCGTGATCTCGCGGATGACCTTGGTGAAGAGCTTGCCTCGCTTGGCATCGACCGCCGCTTTGTGCCGCTTGGTGGTGGCCCAATGACTATGGCCGCCCATAGGACCCTCCCTGCCATCAACCGGTGGAACTTGGTAGAGCTAGCACAGACTGAAGGGGGGTGTCAACGCGACTACGGTGCGGCTCGATCCGCTGCTATTCCCGATACAGGAGCAACTGCACCGCGATCACCAGCACAAGCAATGACCAGGTGAGGTCCCACCAGGAGATGTTGCGAGGGCCGACGCCCTCCAAGCCGACGCCGGCTCTTGGGCCGAGTTGCCGGACGGCCTTCAACCCAGCGAGGGTCTTGGCGATCCCCGCCGCGACCGCAGCGCTCCCCATCAGGGCGTGGTGCATCGCAATGTGTTGCGCGGCTGGATGGGGACCATGGTCGTGGGAGAACAGCATGAGCCCGCCCACAATCGCGAAGAGCGGCAGCGGGAACAGCCAACCCGGAGCCTGAAGAACCTCTCGCCGCCTGGCCAATTCAATCGCACCGACGCCCAAGGCCAACAGACCGTACTGCTTGTGCTGTGCGATTTCGCCTGTTGCCTGGACGAAGGTGTCGAGAAAACTCATGTGACCGACTGGCCAGGCGTCGTGGTCGCTCCAAATCAGCAGCCACATCCCGGCCGCTATCAGCGCTCCGGGCAGCAAGTACATCGCCCAGTCTCGGCCGCGACCGCCCAAGCTGGACCGGAGTTCACCAAACCCGATCAACAAGACGCAGAGCGCGCAGATCTGATGGCTGAACTCAGAGTAAGCCTTACCTTCCGCCGACCCTTCCCACTGAGGGGACTTGGTTGGAGCCTGCGCATGGTCGGACGCTCCGCGTCCTGCGTCGGATTCCGCATGTTTGTTGTGATTGTATGGGGCCGGAAGCACCGGGGGAGAGAACCAGGACGCGACGACGAGCACAATCACGAGTGACAGAACCGGAAACGAAAACCACCCATTTGAGGTCTGAGCCATTCCCTCTCAATACTCGACAAAAGAAGGGCCCACTCGGATCGCCGACTGGGCCCCGCTGCCTGCCACTATGCCCACCGCTGCTTACATGAACTTCAGAAACTTGTCCTTGGCCTCGTCCATGACCTGAGCGGTGACGGTTGCCGCGCCTCGTTCCTTGGCGAGCCGTTCGATTTCACGCCGCGCCATCGGCCGGATGAAGTCGGGGATATTTTCAAGCCGTTGCTCAGCCTCCGCGGTCCAGGTGAGCCCGTTGGGTTCGCTCTTCGCATCATCCATGACCTGTAGGGTGATGTTCGCGTACCCATGCCGCCTGGCATAGGCCTCTACGCTGGCCTGCACCATAGGTTTGACGAAGGACGGCAAACGTTCCAACCGCTCGGTGGCATCCGCGGTCCAGGTCAACCCCGAGGGGGCGGCCTCCGCCTGCTTGCTCCCGCTGCCCATCCCCATCTGGGCGACGACCGCCGCGAAGGGACAGGAGCCTCCCGACTTCTCCCCCTCTTTGGGCGAGGCGGAAGCGCCTGGCTTGGGATGGGCCGCCTGTTGGGCCGGTTGTCCCGCCTGGATCTTTTCGTTCAGATAGGCCGCCATCTGTCCCATGCCGGCCTTGGCTTCTTCCTTGAGCGTCCCGCGGGTCATTTCAAACGGCTCGGCCGGAGCCGGCCTTCCGCCGAGTTTGACCCCGAGTGAGCTGACCATCTGTGTCTCGCCCGGATTGGTGACCATGGAAAACTTGGCCCCGCAGGCAGGGCAGCCGAAAAACACCCCCAGCGAGCCCTCCGCCGGTTGCTCGACCTTTTGGAAGGTCATGTAGGTTTCACAGTTGAGGCAGACGAACTTCATGCCAGCACCTCGTGATGTCGCACGTCCAGGTTACAGCGTCCTTAGAGCTTCTCGGCCAAGACCTTTCGGTATTCGGCCAACGTCACGACCCGTTCGGCGATCTGCCGATAACGTTGCAGGGTCGGATAGGTTTCGTCGAGCAACGGCACGCCCTTGTCGAAGGTCTTCGCCAGGGTTCGGTCGAAGGGGATCCGTCCGAGCAACGGGACATCCAAAGCCTCGCACATGGCCTCGGTGTTGCCCTCGAACAGCTCATGTTCCGCCCCGCAGGAGGGGCAGCGGTATTGGCTCATGTTCTCGACCACTCCGAGCACGTTGATGCCCATGTCCCGCGCATAGGTGATCGACTTCTGGACGACGTCGGAGGCCACTTCCGATGGGGTCGTCACCACGACGGCGCCGGCCAGGTCGGGAATAAAGCCGGCGATGACGGGCGGCTTGTCCGCCGCGGCTCCGGGGGGAAGGTCCGTGAGCAGGTAATCAAGCTCCCCCCAGAGGACATCGCCGAGAAACTCACGGATGACGTTCATTTCCATTAAACCCAGCCAGACAGGGCTGAGGTCCATCGGCCCCTTCCAACGCACAGGCGAGGTCGAGTCGAGGAAGAAATCCATCGAAGCGACCTTAATATTCAGCGGTCCGATCGGCGGCAGGGCGCCTTCCGGCGTGATGGTCAACCGCTGGCCATGCATGCCGAGCATGCGGGGCACGCAGGGCCCGTTGAGATCGACATCCAACAGCCCGACCTTATAGCCCATCCTGGCCAGGGCCAGCGCCAGGTTCACGGTCGTCATGCTCTTGCCGACGCCGCCCTTGCCGCTCATGACCACCAGTTTGTGTTTGATGCCGGCCATGCGGCCCTGGACCTGCCGCATCTGGGCCGTGATCTGCTCCACGACCTTGGCGTCGTCCTGATACTGGAGTTTCGTCAGAATGTCCTTGAGATTCTTGTCCGGCGTCATGGCCGTGGTATCACTCATCGCAGAGCACCGTTTGTAAACGAGCAACGTAGCACAGGCTTTTCGAGAGAGTCAAACCGCCGAACACCCACCAACTCGACCGAGACCGTTCACGGTCGACCGCCGCCGAACATCAAATGGAATACTGCGGAGAGGGCGCTCCTCCCCCCTGACGGGAGAGAATGCCCCGGTCCTTCAGCTCGCTGATGATCTGCTTGGCGATGGCCTCAAAATCCTTAGGACCGGCAAACGACAGATCGGTCCCCGGCGGAGGCTCTTCCGGTTGATTGGACAGGTGCACGGTGATGACCGGCGTCGGCTGGACCAAAGTCCGGACATCCTGATGGTCGGCCCGGCTGAAGGTGTTGGTCGTCGAAACCACGATCAGGCCGGCATCCGTGAACAGCCGGGCCACTTCGCCGAACCGTCGGACCAATTCCTTTTCCTTCACATCCTCATCCCGCACGTCGCTGTCGAGGCCGTGCCGGAGATTCTGTCCGTCCAGCAAATAAGCATGCCGTCCCTCGGCGATCAGGCGGACTTCCAACCGGCGGGCCAGGAAGGATTTGCCGGCATGCGCCCCTCCGGTGATCAGCACCATCGCGGCCCGGTGCCCGAACAGCGAGGCCCGTTCGTCCGGGCTCACGTCCCCCTTGACCCAGGCGATGTCACGCCGCCGGGCCTCCTCGCGGAGCTGGGTCTGGTCATCCTGGAGTCCCTCCGTGATGATGCCGCCGCCGGACACGTCATACTGGTCCACGAGCACGAACCGTCCCGTGACATCGGAATCCGAATAGCGATCGAATGCGATCGGTGATTTTGTCCGGATGGTCAGCTCGGCGACTTCGTTCCGGCCGACCGAGGTGTGGATCTGTTTGGCATCCAGATCCTGCGTGTCGATGATGCGGTGGATGGTCGCGACCTCGCAGTCCACCTCCCGCGTGGCCAGGCGCAGGAGATACTTCCGCCCGATCTCCAGCGGCCTCCGTCCCATCCAGAACAGATTGCATCGGATCAGCGTCGAGACCTGAGGCACGGCTTCCTGATGGGACGCCATCTCGCCCCGCTCGACAAAGATCTGCTCGTCCAGCGTGATGCCGGTGGATTGACCAGCCCGCGCCTCGGTCGGAACGGGATCCACGTTGAAGGCCTCGATCGTCCGGACCACC
>DATIBM010000107.1:0-2641 GCA_035457545.1 Nitrospiraceae bacterium | reverse complement strand
TCTGGACCCTTCACGACATGAATGCCTTTACGGGCGGGTGTCACTATGATTTGGGCTGCGGACGATTTGCCCAGCGGTGCGGCGCGTGCCCCCAACTCGGGTCCGGAGATCCGAACGATCTGGCGGGCCAAGTGTGGGATCGGAAACGCGCGCTCTTTGAACGGCTGGATCTGCGGAGATTGTGCGTGGTGACTCCCAGTCGATGGTTGGCGCAGATGGTCAAACAGAGCCCGATCTTTTCACGATTTCGGGTGGAAACGATCCCGTACGGGATTGATCTCGATGATTTCGCTCCGCGCGATCGCGCCGCGGCTCGCGATGTGCTGGGTATTCCCCAGGATGCCCATGTGATTCTGTTTTTGGCCGAGATGGTCGATAACCGGCGCAAAGGCTTCCCGCTCCTGGAGCAAGCGCTCGGCGATTGTGCCCGCCTGGTCGATCGCCTGTGGCTGCTGTCGGTCGGGCACAATCCGCCTCGGCATAAGGCAGACATACGGGGGTCGCATCTGGACTATGTGGGAAATGACCGGTTTCTCTCGCTGGCCTACAGCGCGGCAGATCTGTTCGTGATCCCGTCGCTTCAAGACAACCTTCCGAACACGGTGCTGGAAGCCATGGCCTGCGGGACACCCGTCATCGGATTCGATGTCGGCGGGATCGGGGAGATGGTTCGTCCGGGCGTGACCGGGACTCTGGTCGAGCCCGGCGATGTCGGAGGATTGTGCGAGGCCATGGGCGCGTTGTTGAAGGACCCGGCGACCCGCCAACGGATGTCCCGGCAGGCAAGGGCCATTGCGCTCACCGACTACCCTCTGCTCGCGCAGGCCCGGCGCTACGAGGAGCTCTACCATGAGCTGACGAGTTGATGTCGCCGTGCTGGTGCGCTCCGCGCGAATCTCTCATGCTGGAGGACGGATGCGCGCTGTGCCCGCCCGACTCAGGGGATGAGAAGCGTCCGGCATGATCCCCCTCCGTCTTCTTGTTGTGGTCATCGGCTGGGTTGTGTGCGTCGCGACGATGGCCTTGATGCTGTATCGTCTCTCGTATAAACCGACGTGGCTCGCGTTTCTGCTCAGCGTTCCCGGCGCAATGTTCGTGGCATCGTGTGCGGGGATGGCGTGGGCGACGAAAGGATTCCTTGCCGGATACCGCGCAATCCGGAAGGACGACCGTCGGAAGGCGGTGCGAATCGTCCTGATGTTCGCGCTGGCGCTCACCGGCGCTGGAACGGTGGTCGAGGTGGGGCTTCGAATGGCCACGGTGCAGAAATCTTGGGGGCAGGAACTGGGGACGATGTTGTTGCTCCCGCGGGGATGGGAGCAGGTGACACGGCGATACGACCGTGTATTGGATTCATTCGATACGACTCCGAACTACTTTGTCGCGGACTCATTGTTGGGTTGGACGGTTGGCGCAAATCGGACCAGCGAGGATGGATTGTGGCACAGCAGCCAAGAGGGGTTGCGCAGCCCAACCCGAGGAGTCGCCTATTCGAAGCAGGAGGGTTCTTGCCGAGTGGCGCTGTTGGGCGATTCATTCACCTTCGGCTGGCAAGGGCCGTTTGAGGAAACCTGGGGAGCGTACCTTGAAGAACGGCTCGGGTCCTCCTGCAGGGTGCTGAACTTTGCGGTTCCCGGTTACAGTATCGGACAGATGTACCTGCGGTATGAACGGGATGTGACGCCGTGGCAACCGGACCTGGTCGTGCTGAGTTTTACCGACGGCGCTCCGGAACGTGGCATGGGGATCTATTGCTTCCTCATGATGGGAAACTGGGAAACCTGTCCGTGGGCGGCTCCTCGCTTCGTGATTAACCACGGCCATCTTGAGCTGTTGAACGTCCCGATCCTGTCTCCCAGGGACATCTATCGGCATCAGTCGATCTACGATCTCCCGTTCATCAGCTACGATCGATGGTATCTTCCGTGGCAATGGGAGCAGCCGGGCTGGAATCTGTTCTACTACTCCTACCTGTTCCGGTTCGCGACCAGCCGTTATCCGCTCCATGGCGTTCCGAGGCCTGAGGTCTCGGACGAGGCCATGCGACAGGTCAACGAGGCGGTCTTCCGAGCCTTTATCGCGCTCACCGTCAAGAACGCCACGCCCTATCTGATCGTGTATCTGCCCGGGAGGGATGATTACAAGGTTCCTCGGCGGGAGCCCCACAGCCATCGGCTTCTGAGTGGCATGGCCATCGATTTTGTTGATGCAACACCGTGCCTGAGCACCGTGGAGCCAGGGCGGCGATTCAGAGCAGTCGGAAGCCACTATGCTCCGGAGGGAGAGCGGGCTGTCGCCGACTGTGTTTTGCCGATGGCGCGGCGCGCCCTATCCTCCGCCCATCCGGTTCAAGGGAAGAGAGAGGGCTCAACGTCGTCCGAGCCGCATCAGGACAAGAGAAGGGGAAGCCATTGAATGTGAAACGGAGGCAGGAGACGGTCTCGGGATCGTCCGGCGAGTGCAAGGTGACAGCCGGACTGTACGCGATGGAGTTGTTCGCGCTGATCTTGCTGTTGAGCCTGTATCGGCTGGAAGGGAAACCAGGTCTGTCCTCCTTCCTGGTGAGCGTGCCCGGCATCGCCAGTATGGTGTCGGTCGGCGCGATAGGCCTATCAGCCGCCCTCGTGATGCGAGAGTGCCG
>DATIBM010000106.1:0-12444 GCA_035457545.1 Nitrospiraceae bacterium | reverse complement strand
AGACGGACTCCCAGCCTCCCAAGTCTTCTAGAGAAAAAATTTGTGGCGCAGCGGCCGTGGCCTTGCCGGCAGAAGGTTGGTCAAGAGGACGATTGGCGGCCGGGCGGAATCCCAGGTCCGCGAAGGCCCGCTGGGCCTGCCCCTCGTGCAAGAAGGCCACGAAGGCCTCGGCGACATCCCTGACCCGATGCTTGTCGGCGTACCGGTCCACGACCGCCACCGGATTTTCAATCAGGATCGTGGCCGGCGGCGTGACGATCTCGTAGGGGCGGCCGATCTTCACGCGAGGCACCAGCTCGTTTTCATAGGTCACGATCACGTCTCCGATGCCCCGTTCGAACGTCGTCACCGACTCGCGCCCGCTCTTGTCCATCACCTTCACGTTCTTCTGAATCCGTTTCAGCAAATCCGCCGCGTAGGATGGCGGGTTGGCCGCCCCCGGCGGAGGCTGCCGGAGTCCCGCGCCGTAGATCGCCAAGATGTCCCACATGGCGCCGCCGGAGGTTTTCGGGTTGGGATAGAGCACATCGATCCCGCCCTTTGTCAGATCCTCCCACGTCTTGATCCCCTTGGGATTGCCTTTTCTGGTTCCCCATACGACGAGCGACGTGGTGACGATGCCGCGGTTGGGGCCCTTTTTCCAGTCGTGCGTGATCAGCCCGGCCTTGACGATCTGTGCCAGGTCGCCTTCGAGCGAGAGGGCGGCGACATCGGCTTCAAACCCGCCGAGGATGGCCCTGGTTTGCGCGCCGGAGGCGCTGTAGGAAGTCCGGATTCGAAGGTCCTGCCCGGTCTTGGCCTTCCAATGAGCCTGGAATGCCGGAATGATCTGCTTTTCATAGGCTTCCTTCGGAACGCTGTAGGAGGCAATGACCAGTTCCCTTGTCTCGGCAAGCGCCATGGTGCCGGAGAACAGGAACAGGCCGACGCCCCAGAGGAGCCCGAACCAGGCTCGATGCCGACCGCGCCCGATAGGAAGATCACCTGACATCTCAGCGGCCTCCTTTTACGCCTTTGGCAAAATCCTGGAGCGTATAGTTGTCGAGGATCGAGGCGATCGCATTGCGCACCTCGCCCATCGCGTCCTGCAGAGGGCAGAATTCCTTTCTCGCGTAGGGGCAGTCATGGCATTTCTGATAAGCCGTCTTGCTCACGCAGCCGATCGGCGCCAAGGGACCGTCGAGCAGCCGGATGACCTGTCCCAACGTGATGTCTTTCGGCGGCTTGATCAGCTCGTACCCGCCGTGAATCCCCCGCCGGCTGGCCAGAAATCCGGCCCGTTTGAGCGCCAACAGGATCTGCTCCAGGAATTCGACTGGAATCCGCTGCCGCTCGCCGATTTCATGGCGCTGGATCAGCCGCTGGTTGTAGTGCTGGGCGAGTTCCAGCAAGGCCCGCAATCCGTATTCGCTTTTCTTGGAGAACTTCATCGCCGAAGCTGTAACTGGAGTGAGTTAGTCAACTTCAACGAGAAGTACTCCATCACCCCGTCATTGTCAAGCCGCAGCAAGCGCGTCCGAGAAAGTTCGCCGCCGCCGGCCACAAATTCGACGCCCTTGCTCCCGGACTGGCGGCGGTCCCGCTTCCTGCCGAAGGTCATCGATCGCCCGCTTGACAGGGTGGTGCGTTCTTGTTACGTTCGCTGCTCTGAAACACGTTGATCGACAAGGGTTTTTGAAGGATTTTGTGAGTCTGTGACCTTCCAGGACGTTATCCTCTCGCTCCACCGTTTTTGGGCCGATCAAGGCTGCGTTGTCCATCAACCGTATGACCTCGAAATGGGGGCCGGTACGTTCCACCCGGCCACCTTCCTCCGCGCGCTCGGACCGGAGCCCTGGCGCTCGGCCTACGCGCAGCCCTGCCGCCGCCCGACCGACGGACGATATGGAGAGAATCCCAACCGGTTGCAGCACTACTACCAGTACCAGGTCGTGCTCAAGCCCGCTCCTGCCGACATTCAGGATCTCTATCTCCTCAGCCTGGCCTTCTTAGGCATCGACCCAAGAGAACACGACATCCGCTTCATGCAGGACGACTGGGAATCGCCGACCTTGGGAGCCTGGGGGCTGGGCTGGGAAGTCCGGCTGGACGGCATGGAGATCACCCAGTTCACCTATTTTCAGGAAATCGGGGGGATCGAACTCCAACCGATCACCGTCGAGTTGACCTATGGCACGGAGCGGATCGCCATGTACTTGCAGGGCGTGGACAACGTCTTCGATCTGGCCTGGAACGAGTCGATCTCGTACGGAGACATTCACCATCGCACGGAGGTGGAGTGCTCCAAGTACAATTTCGAGGAGGCGAATGTCCCCATGCTGATGGCAGGATTTCAGGCCTACGAAGCCGAATGCCGGTCGCTGCTGGCCAAGCGGCTGACCTTGCCCGCCTATGACTACTGCATCAAGTCGTCGCACCTGTTCAATCTGCTGGACGCCAGAGGCGCGATCAGCGTGACCGAGCGGACCGGCTACATCGCGCGGGTCCGTGCCCTGGCCCGACAATGTGCGGAACAATATGTGCAGGATCGGGAATCGATGGGCTTTCCACTGCTGGCCCGCGCGGAGCAGGGACCGGCACGGGGCGGCGCGAAAGACCGGAGCCGCTCGCGTACCTCGCGCAAACGACCGGCGTCAGACCGATAAGGCCGACAACCGACTGGATTTCATCGCACAAGACCCATGGCCTTCTCATCCCGATCATCATCTCAACCGAAGCGTTCGCGCCCAAAGGTGGCGGAGCCGCGTCGAGACTTCGTGCTGGAAATCGGCACGGAAGAGTTGCCCTATCAATTCATTGCGCCGGCGCTCCGCTCTCTCCAGGATCTGACCGCTCGGCTGCTCGCCGAGCAACGGCTGGCCTTCGAGGCCGTCTCAACCGCCGGCACCCCGCGGCGGCTGGCGGTGGAAGTGCGGGGCCTGGCCACAGGACAAGCCTCGGCCGTCAAGGAAGCCATGGGACCGCCCAAATCCGCCGCCTATGACAGCAGCGGGCAGCCGACCAAGGCCGCGCTGGGTTTCGCGGCCTCGCAAGGCGTCTCCGTCTCGGACCTTGAAGTGCGCCGGATGCCCAAGGGCGAGTATCTCTTCGCCGTCAAGCAGGAGACGGGCGAGCCGACTGAGTCGGTCCTGCGCGCGCAACTGCCCCTGCTCATTCAAAGCCTGTCGTTCCCCAAGGCGATGAAATGGAACGAGACCGGCTTCCGGTTCGCCCGGCCGATCCGGTGGGTCCTGGCTCTGTTCGGGGAGAAAGTGATTCCGTTCGAGATCGGCGGCATCGAGTCCGGCCGGCTGACCTTCGGCCATCGTTTTGTCGGCGGATCGGCGACGGCACGATCATCCGGCATCGTGGTCAAACAGGCCTCCTCCTACCGGTCGTTGTTGGAGCAACAGGGGGTCGTCGCCGATCCCGGCCGGCGCCGTGCGCTGATCGAAGAGCAGCTTCAGGCTCTGGCCCGCAAGGCGAAGGCGGAGTTGCGCATGGACCACGAACTGCTCGAACAGGCCACCTACGCCGTCGAATATCCTTCCGCCATCCTCGGCGAGTTCGATGCGCGCTATCTGAAGTTGCCGCCCGAGATCATCGGAACCGCCATGCGGGAACATCAGGGCTTCTTCACGCTCCGGAACCAGCAGGGGGGCCTGCTGCCGCAGTTCCTCGCGGTGACGAACATCAAGCCGCGCGACCAGTCCTTGATCCGCAAGGGCAACGAGCGCGTGCTGGCCGCGCGCCTCGCGGACGCGGCGTTCTATTTCACCGAAGATCAGAAGACCAAACTGGCGGATCGGGTCGAGAAACTGAAGAACGTCGTGTTCCATCAAAAACTGGGCACGCTCCACCAGAAGACCCAGCGGCTGATCGCGCTTGCCGCTTATCTGGCCGAGCGTCTCGGACAGAACCATTTGGCGGATATCTGCAAGCGCGCGGCCCTGTTGAGCAAGGCCGACCTGCTGACTGGCGTGGTCGGCGAGTTTCCGACCTTGCAGGGGCTGATGGGCCGCGAATATGCCACGCACGACGGGGAGTCCGCGGAAGTCGCCTTGGCCCTGCAGGAACAATACTGGCCGCGCACGATGGAGGACAGCGGTCCCGCCAGCGCCACCGGACAAATTCTCGCGCTTGCGGACCGGCTCGACAACGTCGCGGCCTTTTTCTCCGTCGGCCTGACGCCGACCGGATCGGAAGACCCCTTCGCTCTGAGACGCCAGGCCGCGGGGCTGGTCCGCATCCTCGTCGAAGGAAACCTGCGCCTCGATTTGGCCCAGGCGCTGGCGCAGGCGACCGATCTCGTCCGCGAGCAGGGGTTCGGCTCGCAGGCTCCGGGGTCCGCCAAGGCGGGGCGGGCCGAAGCTCCCCAGGCCGATCCGCTGGAATTCGTCCTGGAACGGTTCCGTTACTATGGGCAGACGGTCCAGGGGCTCCGGGATGATGTGATGCAGGCGATCGTGAAGACGCCCGGGCTCCGGGAGTATGACCTGAGCGACCTGCTCGCGCGGATCAAATCGTTACAAGCCTTGACGGTCAAACCCGATTTCGATCCGCTGATCGTCGGATTCAAGCGGGCCCACCGGCTCGTCGAAAAGGAGCGCTGGATGTCGGATCAGGTGAATCCCGACCTGTTCGAGCACGATGCCGAACGGCGGCTGTATGAGGCTTTGCTCCAGGCAAAGCAGCGGGTTCCGGGCTTGCTCCAAGCCCAGAACTACGCACAGGCCCTGGGCGAACTGGTCGCACTCAAGCCCGCTATCGATGAATTCTTTGCCGGAGTGATGGTCAACACGGAGCATTCTGGGTTACGATCGAATCGGCTGTCGTTGCTCTACGTGATCGACGTGCTGTTTCTCTCGTACGCCGACTTGTCGTTGATCGCCGCGCAGGGAAGCGAGCGAGGGGACCTGACGAGATAACCAGGTCGGAGGAGGTCGGGGATGGATTCGCGCGACGCCTCGGTCAATCCGCGCCCGGCGCCGGATGACGCGCCGCATCCAGCGCCGCCGCACGCATCTCAGTCATCCGACGGGGACCGGCAGGCCCGTCTCGTCCGGCGGTATGCAACCCGCGTCACGGTGGCGCTGATGATCCTCTGTCCCGCCCTGTTCTTGTTCGGCCTCTGGGTCAGCGGCATCCGCACCGACCAGTTGTTCCGGCTTCCCGACGTGTTTCATCCGACCAGCGATGTCTGCCTCCGGTTGGGTTGGCAACAGGTCTCAGGCAAGGACGAGCTCGTCCAGGTCTGTTCCGAGTGGATTCGCCTGGCGGATCCTTCCGGAGAAACTCACAGATTGAAACAGGAAACGACGATACGGGAAGGGGCGGACGGCAAACTCTATTTCGACTATGGTTCGTTGACGGATTGGCGGCTGTTCGCCTATGTCGGATTGGTGGTCGCGATCCTCGCGTTCGGGTGGTTTGTCCGGCGCTACCTCGTCGCCCGATACCGTCTGCGGCTCGAATCCGCCGCCCGACAGACATCCATCATGCATTGGTCCTAAGAGGGAAGGAGCACAAGACCGTGGGAGCCAAGAAGAAATACGTCTATTTTTTCGGCGATGGAAAGGCCGAAGGCAAGGGCGACATGAAGAACCTGCTGGGCGGCAAGGGCGCCGGCCTGGCCGAGATGACCAACCTGGGGATTTCCGTGCCGGCCGGCTTCACGATCACCACCGAGGCCTGCGTCGAGTACTACAAGCGAGGCAAGACCTATCCGCCGGGCATGTGGGAGGAGGCGCTCCAGGCCTTGAAGCGGGTGGAGCGGTCGATGGGAGCCAAGTTTGGCGATCCCGTGAATCCCTTGTTGGTGTCGGTGCGGTCCGGCGCCCGAGCCTCGATGCCCGGCATGATGGACACGGTGTTGAACGTCGGTTTGACGACCAAGACGGTCGAGGGTCTGGCGGCCAAGACCCGCAACGAGCGCTTTGCCCAGGACAGTTACCGGCGGTTCGTCACGATGTTCGGCAGCATCGTGATGGGCGTCACGCGCGAGCACTTCGAGGAAATCCTGGCCCATAAGAAAGCCGAGCTGGGCGTGACCCAGGATACCCATCTGGACGCGAAAGCGCTCCGCGAACTGGTGACGAGCTTCAAGGAACTGATTCAGCACGATACCGGCGAGACCTTCCCGGACGATCCGATCGAGCAATTGCGGATGGCGACCAATGCCGTGTTTTCGTCCTGGTACGGGGCGCGCGCCATCACCTACCGCAAGCTCTACAACATTCCCGATACCTGGGGCACCGCCGTCAACGTGGTCGCGATGGTGTTCGGCAACATGGGCGAGACAAGCGGCACCGGCGTGGCGTTCACCAGAGATCCCTCCACCGGGGAAAAGCGGTTCTTCGGCGAGTGCCTCATGAACGCCCAAGGCGAGGACGTGGTCGCCGGCATCCGCACGCCGCTGCCGGTGGCCGAATTGGGGAAAACGGTCCCGCACGCCTTTCGGGATCTGGAGGCGACTTATAAGAAGCTGGAGAAACATTACCGCGACATGCTCGACATCGAGTTCACGATCCAGGAGGGCAAGCTCTACATGTTGCAGACCAGGGTCGGGAAACGGACCGGCATCGCCGCCGTCCGGATCGCGGCGGACATGGTCAAGGAAGGGCTGATCACGAAGGAGGAGGCGGTCAAGCGGGTCGAGCCGGACCATCTCTCGCAATATCTCTATCCGATCTTCGACCTGGCGGAAGAATCCAAGCGCTCGCCGCTCGGCAAGGGCTTGCCGGCGGGGCCTGGGGCCGCCGCCGGAAAAATCGCGCTCACGCCGGATCGCGCCGTCGAAATGCAGGCGGCTGGAACCCGCGTGATCCTGGTCCGGCAGGAAACCAGCCCGGACGACATTCACGGCATGAACGCGGCGCTTGGGTTTCTCACCGCGCGGGGCGGCATGACATCCCACGCCGCCGTCGTCGCCCGGCAGATGGGCAAGGTCTGCGTGGCCGGCTGCGAGGGCGTGGAGGTGGAGGGCAGTCAAAGCGTGCGCATCGGCAACAAGGTGTTCCGCGAGGGAGACTACCTCTCGATCAACGGATCGACCGGCAACGTCTACGAGGGCGATATTCCGGTCGTGGCCTCGGAGGTGATTCAGGTCCTGGAAGGGAAACTCGCGCCGGCTCAGTCCGACAAGTACCAACGGTTCGAGACCATCCTGAAATGGGCGGACGAGATCCGCTCGCTCAAGGTCCGGGCCAACGCGGACGTGCCGGATCAGGCCCGCATCGCGCGCGGGTTCGGCGCGGAAGGGATCGGCCTCTGCCGCACGGAACACATGTTCTTCGCCGAGGACCGCATCCCGATCATGCAGAAGATGATCCTGGCCCGGTCGTCCCAGGACCGAGAACGGTATCTCGAACAACTGCTGCCGCTCCAAAAGCAGGACTTCCTCGGGCTCTACCGGGAGATGAAGGGCTATCCGGTCACGATCCGGCTGCTCGATCCGCCGTTGCACGAATTCCTGCCGAAGCGGGAAGAGCTGATGGTGGAGATCGCGAAACATGAATTGACCGGCGGCAATCCGACCGTTTTGGATGAAAAGCGGAAGCTGCTGGCCCGCGTCGAGGAATTGCATGAGTTCAATCCGATGCTGGGCCTCCGCGGCTGCCGGCTTGGGATCACCATGCCGGAGATCACGCGCATGCAGGTGCGCGCGATCATCGAAGCCGCCTGCGAAATCGCCAAGGAAGGCAAGAAAATCGTGCCCGAGATCATGATCCCGCTCGTCGGCATGATCACGGAAATGAAGGCGCAGAAGGATCTCGTCCGCGAGGTGGCGCAGGAGACCATGAAGCGGCACGGGGTCAAGTTGAACTACCTCGTCGGCACCATGATCGAGTTGCCGCGCGCGGCCGTCACCGCCGGCCAGATCGCGCAGGAAGCCGAGTTCTTCTCCTTCGGGACGAATGACCTGACCCAGACCACGTTCGGGTTCTCCCGCGACGATGCCGCCAAGTTCGTCGGCATCTACAAGGATCAAAAGATTCTCGACGCGGATCCCTTTGAGACGCTCGACCGGGAAGGCGTCGGCGAGATGATGCGCCTGGCCATCCGAGCCGGACGCAAAACCCGGGCGGATCTCAAGCTGGGCATCTGCGGGGAACATGGCGGCGATCCGAGGTCGATCGAGTTTTGCCACCAACTGGGGCTCGACTATGTGAGCTGTTCTCCCTATCGGGTCGCCATAGCCAGGCTGGCGGCGGCGCATTCGGCCCTGAACGGCCAGCCAGCCGGCAAGGCTCGGGCCAAAGGGAGAAAGAGCGGCGCGCCTGCTCGCGCCAAGACGCCGGCCGGCCGAGCCAAGAAGGCGCGTGCCGCAAAGCGGTGACTCACTCGGAGACCGACCGCCGCTTCATGGGTCTGGCCCTCAGGCTCGCCGCGCGCGGGAAGGGCCGGACCAGTCCCAATCCGATGGTGGGGGCGGTGGTCGTCGCCCGCGGACGTATCGTCGGCCGGGCCTACCATCGAAAAGCCGGCGAGCCCCATGCCGAAGTGTTGGCCCTCCATCAGGCCGGCCCGCGCGCGCGAGGCGCCACCCTTTATCTCACGCTCGAACCCTGCTGCCACCACGCCAAACGCACGCCGCCCTGCGTGCCGCTGCTGATCGCCGCTCAGCTTCGCCGCGTCGTCGTGGCCATGAAGGACCCGAATCCGTTGGTCCGTGGACGCGGCCTCCGGGCGCTTCAACGCGCCGGGATCTCCGTCTCGGTCGGGTGCCTAGAACAGGATGCGGCGGCGCTCAACCGGATCTATTGCCATTGGGTCACGACCGGCAGACCCTGGGTCATCCTCAAGGCCGGCATGACGCTTGATGGGAAGATCGCCACAGCCCGCGGAGAATCCCAATGGATCACAGGGCCGGAGGCGCGCCGTGAAGCCCATCGGCTGCGGAGCGAGGTGGACGCCGTTCTGGTGGGAGTGGGGACCGTGCAGGCAGATGATCCCAGGTTGACGGTCCGATTGCCCGGACGGGCGGGGAAGCCCGACATGGTTCGACCGTGGCAGCCGCTGCGGGTCATTGCGGACAGCAACCTGACGATTCCCCCGACCGCGGCGGTTCTCTCGCGACTCACCCGAGCCAAGACCCTGATCGCCACCACGACGAAGGCTCCGCTACGACGGGTACGGAATCTCCGAAACGCCGGAATCGAGGTGCTGCCATTGAAGCCTCGACAGGGGCTCGTGCCGATGGGAAATCTGCTCCGGGAGTTGGGCCGGCGCGGGATTGCGTCCCTCCTCGTGGAAGGAGGCGGCACGCTCAACGCCGCCCTCTGGAAGGAGGGCCTGGTGAATGAGGTGCGGCTCTTTGTGGCGCCGCTGCTGCTCGGAGGACAGGATGCCAAGTCGGTCATCGGCGGTGCCTCGCCGGCCCGGCTGGCCGACGCGGTCAAGCTACAGGGCTTGCGTGTTCGTCAGGTAGGAGCGGATTTCCTCGTGCAGGGATTGGTCCCGCCACGATCACCTTCCCGCCGCCGTTGAAACCAGCATGCGACCGCGCGACCGTCACGCCCCAGTCCCCGTGATCCCCATTTGGCTGAGCTTGCTGTTGCTTGTCATGGTCGGTTCCGTCGGGGCGGAAGCGGATCCCCCGCCATCCGACAACCTTGTCCGCGAATATCTTGATACGCCGGACGCAGAGCGGGCCGACCGCCTGCTCTCTACGATCCTTGCCGATCCTCGGTACAGTCCGGTCGTCGTCCGAGACCGGATCCGCCGCCAACTCGAATACGGCCCGGCCGCCACCGGCGTCCAACCGAACCAGCCACTTTCGGTCGGCGGCAGGTCCTACAGCTTCGCCCTGTCCGTGCCGGAGAACTACCTACCGTCGCGCGACTATGGCTTGGTGATCTGCCTACACGGAGCCGGCTTTACGGGCGAGGCCTATCTCGATCGATGGAAACCGCGTCTGGGAGACGACTATATCCTGGCCTGCCCGACCTACGGCAGGGGCGCCTGGTGGAACCGGAGCGCCGAGGAACTCGTGCTCGCCACGATGCGCGCGGTCTGGTCACGCTATCGCATCGACCGCAACCGGGTGTTCCTCACCGGCATGTCGAACGGCGGAATCGGAGCCTGGATCATCGGCATGCATCACGCCGATCTCTTTGCCGGCCTCGCGCCGATGGCTTCCGGCATCGACGACGTGCTGTATCCGTTTCTGTCGAACCTGCGCGCGACGCCGGTCTACATGATCCACGGCTCGCAGGACGAAGTCATGCCGGTCCGGCTGAGCCGAGAGCTGGCGGCCGAGCTGACCAAACTGGGATACGACTTCGTCTATCGCGAGCACGACCAGACCCATCCGATGGCCGGAGGCCACTTTTTTCCACGGGAAGAATTGCCGGCGTTGGTGGAGTGGATGAACCGGCAGCGGCGCACGGTCCTGCCGCCGCGCCTCTCGCTGACGCGGGACGCCAGCCATTTGGACGCGTTTGCCTGGGCCCGCATCGACGCAACCGACCGGATCGCCATGTTCAGCGAGAACCTCTTCGACGGCACGGATCGCTTCATCACGGACCGTGTCTACGCCAAGTTGGACGCACAGATCGTCGAAGGGAACCGCATCGAGGTCCGGACGGACCATGTGCTGCGTTATTCGTTGTTCCTGAATGACGAACTGATCGATCTCTCCCAACCGGTCGTCGTGATCACGAACGGGACAGAAAGTTTTCGCGGACTCCTCACACCCTCCGTCGAGACAATGTTGCGGCAGGCCCGGCGCCGCAGCGATCCCGCCCGAACCTTCTCCGTCCAGGTCACGATCACAATCACCTCTGCGGCCGGCCCAGCCGATCGACCTGAACAGACCGAACCGGTGGTGAAGCCAAGCGCACCGGCCTCGCCCTCTCCCAACCCGGACCTTCCATGACCCGCCGGCAGAGCTATGCCATCCTCTGTGCCGTCGGGGTCTGTTGTTTCATCAGCTATAACCTCGTTCGCATGCCGGTCCTCTCCCTGTTCGCGCAGTCGCTCGGAGCCTCGCCCGAGGAAATCGGCCTGATCGTGTCCGTCTCCACCTTGACCGGCGTGTTGTTGAAACTGCCGGGCGGGGCCCTGTCCGATATCTATGGACGACGCCTGCTGCTCCGCATCGGCGTCCTGGCCTTCGGACTTCCGCCC
This sequence comes from Nitrospiraceae bacterium, assembly GCA_035457545.1. Classification (GTDB taxonomy): domain Bacteria; phylum Nitrospirota; class Nitrospiria; order Nitrospirales; family Nitrospiraceae; genus Nitrospira_G. Next base: position 1,335 of record DATIBM010000106.1, on the reverse strand, counting down.
TTTGTCTATCCCTTCATCACCGAAACCGGGACCTTGACGGGCTTGCGCTTCGTGCACGGTTTGGCCACGGCGCTCTTTGCGCCCGCCGCGCTGGCCACGGTGGCGGAGCTGTTCCAGGAACGGCGCGGCGCAGCCCTGGGCGGCTATACCGCCTCCACCCAAGCCGGCGCCCTGCTTGGCCCGGTCCTCGGCGGCTGGCTGGTCTATGCGGCCGGCTTCCCCGCGACCTTTGTCACGGCGGGCCTGTTCGGCGGTCTCGGCCTGATCTGCTTTCTGGCGCTGCGCCTCAATCCCGCTCCGCCCATGGGGGAGAAGAGTCTGAAACGGGTGGCGCAGGACATGTGGCAGGGATTCCGGATCGTCGCCAGCAATCGGGCCGTCCTGGTCACGAGCGTCACCGACGGCGCCAAGATGATTGCCAACGGCGCCCTGATGGCGTTCCTTCCGATCTACGGCATCTCAGTCGGATTGAATCCGGGGCAGGTCGGCCTCCTGTTCGGCGTCCAGGGCGTGACGTCGTTCCTGTCCAAACCGATCATGGGGCGGGCCTCCGACCGCATCGGCCGGCGGCCGTTGATCCTGATCGGACTGCTGCTCTGTGCCGTCTCGTTCGTCCTGATTCCCCAGGTCGCAGCCTTCCCCGCCCTCATTCTCTTGGCTTCGCTGTTCGGTTACGGTGAAGCCGTGGTCTCCTCATCGACCTCCGCGCTGGTCGCGGACGTCTCCGATATCAAGCGGCTCGGGGCCGGGATGGGGATGCAGGGCACGATTATGGACATCGGCCACGCGAGCGGTCCCCTGCTGGCCGGATTCCTGATCACCTTCTTCGGCTATCCGGCAACCTTCGCGGTGATCGCTGCATTGCAGCTTGTCGCGGCCGGACTCTTTTGGATGACCGTTCGCCCGGCCCCCGCCGCTTCGTAACCTTCGCAAGACCCAAGTCCATGGATGCTCCGGTGCGTCGTTGTATACAACGACGACACCGTTGTATGTCGCGGGCTCGCCACGACCGCGCCCACCTTCCTTGACAGCGCATCGGCACCAGTCTGGATCGATGAGCGAGCCTGATGCGTAAGCCAGCAGAATTGCATCACCTTGCGAGAGGCGAAATTCACAGCAGCGATTTTCGGCAAGGCAGTCCGTCCGCCCTTGGGGCATCCGATGGGGCTTGGTTGTTGCAACATGACCTCGATAGTTCATGAGTTCACGGCGTTCAACGAGCCGGCGAGGACCCTATGAATCTCAAAGGCCTGATCTATCGAGAATTGGGCGAGGGACTGACGGAAAAAGAGCTGGCGGCCGCGGTCGGTGTGTCTCCGGGAATCATTGACAGGA
>DATIBM010000105.1:0-2327 GCA_035457545.1 Nitrospiraceae bacterium | reverse complement strand
GGCGGGAACCGCAACGCCGCTTCCCATCAACGCGACGACTGCCCCCAGGGATAGCGTCGCTACAGTTGTCGCATAGTCCATCTGTTTCATTGGTACGTTCCTTCCTTGTTGTAGCCGTGAATCACCGACTGCGGGACGCGGCGATTCGTGCCGTCCGTTCACTCGACAGCCTCTGTCGGCACTGGTCATGTTTGAAGATGACTCAGGCGGGATGATCCCTGACTTTGAACGTTCCGGGCCCCACGCGCGACTAGCTAATGCCCGAGTTTGGTAGATGAGGTCTATCGGATCTGTCTGGTCTGTTTGGTCAGTCTCCTCTTTGGGTCGACAAGATAGACCGACAGACCTCTTCACCAGACAGCCCCTTTTCTAATCTACCTGGAGCCCCTTCCGCGCTCGCCTTTGGATGCAGCATGGACCGCCACGGCATCGTCGGCGGGCCGGACGAGCGATCCATATTGGCTGGCGTAGACGGCAATAAAGGCCGCACCGAAGAGGAATATTTGGGCGGCGTAATAGGCCCACAACAAGACCAAGACGAGCGATCCGGCTCCTCCATAGAATGTGACTAAGGGACTCTGACCCAGCTTGACCACGATCAACATGCTGCCGACCGTATAGAGGATTCCCGTCAGGCCGGCTCCGATCCACACGTCGGTCCAGGCGACCTTCGCCTGCGGCACCCACTTATAAATGAGGGCGAAGAGCGCGGCGACGATGAGGAACGTCAGGAGGGTCCCGAGGGCTTTCCGTGTCCATCCCGGGTCGCCCGTAGTCCCGAGCGCGGCATGAATCGCGATGCTCAGCCAGGCGCTGACCGTCAAGGAAGCGAGCAGGATGAAGGCAATGCCCAGGAGGCCCGACATGGACGCGAAGCGCTGCCGCAGCCGCCCGATCATGCCGGCCGGTCGTTTCGGCTCCAATCCCCAGATACAATCCAACGCGTCTTGAAGTTGGTCCATGACATGGACCGTGCCGATCAGGAAGACGCCGAACGCCACCAGTTCTTTCGCCAACGGAGAGCCGGCCGCCTTCCATTGATCGATCAACTGAAACAAGCCGTTGGCGGCCGGCTCTCCGATGAGATCGGCGATGTGCTGATGGAGGTTTCCTTCAACGGCGTCCTCTCCCATCATGGTCGCGGAGACCATGACGACCAGCACGACAAACGGGACGATGGTGAAGGCCGTGTAGAAGGCCAGCGCAGCCGCAAAGCGAGGCCCCGGATCATCGTTCCATTTGTCGATCGTGTCGGTGACCAGCGACTTGGTCACGTGCCACCATCGCGCAGGCTGATGGCTTCGTGGGGTGGGGGATCCGCCTCTGGATGGCGCCATTCTCTCCTCCGATCTCAGGCCAGCGCATCAGCCCAGGAAGCCACGGTGCGGGCGAGCTGATGCAGGACATCGGCGTCGGTTCTGCCGGAGCGTTTGAGCACGTGGAAGGAGTGATCTGCGGTATCGACGGTCTGTAACGTGGCACGAGGTCCGAGTTTCGCGCAGAGCGGACGCATCAGGGTGAGATCGGCCAGCGTATCCCGCGTGCCCTGAAGGAACAGCATCGGCACCGTGACCCGTTCCAGGTGGTCGGCGCGTTGCGTACCCGGGCGGCCCGGCTGGTGCAGCGGAAAGCCGAAGAACACGAGCCCGCGCACGCGCGTGCCGGCCTCTGCCTTTCCAGAGGCCGAGGAGGGCTTCTCGGCCAGCGCGAGTGACGTCATGCGCCCACCCAGCGACTTGCCGCCGGCCAGCAGCGGCAGATCGGATCCGGCTTCGGCGGCGGCCACGGCGGCGCGTACGGTGGCTGTGAGGACGGCCGGGGGGTCCGGTCTTTTCCGTCCGTGCTGCATGTAGGAAAATTGGTAGCGGAAGGTCGCGACCCGGCATGCGGCCAGTTCGCGGGCGAGCGTCTCCATGAACGGATGATGCATATCCGCACCGGCGCCGTGAGCCAGCACGAGCAGCCACCCCGCATCGGCCGGACGCAGCAGCAGCGCCTCGACGTCGGGTGCTGATTCCGACAGGCGGAAGGTGAGTTCACGAGACTCGCTTGGCGTCGGAGTCGTCATTCGGGCCGCCACCTTGCCCCAGAATTGAGTTGTCACGGTTGATCACGTTTCAAACTATCGCACTCACAACCGGTCGCACAAGGAACCCATCTCGATATCCGTAGAGAAACTGGCCGAGCGTTATCGCTACGTCACCAGGTTGGCCAGATTTTGCTAGGTGTCTACCCAGTACGGGATGACGCGGGGCTATGGTGTAGTGAGAACAGAACAACCAAGGAGGACATCATGATGTGGACATTGAAATGGTCGGTTGCGGTTG
>DATIBM010000104.1:0-6503 GCA_035457545.1 Nitrospiraceae bacterium | reverse complement strand
ATTCAAGACAACATCCTGCCATTTGAAGTCAGCGCGGAAGCCGCCTCGCTACTCGGCTAGGGAATCCCCTAGTTCACAACACAGACGACCTTCCTATTAACTGACCTTCAACTGTCTGGGCCCGATGTTTCGACTTCAACCGGTCGTTCGACATGGTGTCCCCGCATTCAGTTGGCTAAGGTGTCATCACAACGCGATGTGATCAACGGCAGGCCCGGTTGCGTCGCGCCGTCATAAAGAGTATAGGATAAAGATACATAGAGGAGAATCCCATGACTGTTCGGAATGCGCTCGATATGATGAAAGGAATGCCATACTCCTCCGTGCGCTTTGATCTTCGCTTTGCCTACTGGTAACCATCTGCCCTAGATCTAGCGGTTCTACCGGCACGCCCGCGATCGGCGGTTTCCCGATCCGGCGCGCGACCATCACGGGCACACCCTGTAGAACAGGTTATTCCCGTCTCGTTCCCTTCGGTCCCGGGACCGAAGGGGTTCACTCAGAGTGACAAGAATGTCTGCGAGCATGCCGTGAACGATATCGCGATAGAGGCGGCCCACCTGACTAAGCAGTATCATATCGGAACGTCGGCCGATTCCTCCGGCTCGCTTGCGGAACGGATCACGCAGAAGGCCGCATCACTGTTCCGCAGGCGAGCGGACTCTTCCAGCGGAGCATCCGGCCGTCAGCCTCTCTGGGCGCTCAAGGACGTGTCGTTTGAGATCCCCCGCGGCCACGTATTCGGCATCATCGGCCGGAACGGGTCCGGCAAAAGCACCTTGTTAAAAATCCTGTCCCGGGTGACGGAGCCGACGTCCGGACGCGCGGTCGTCCGCGGACGGGTCGGCACGCTCCTGGAAGTGGGGACGGGCTTCCATCCCGAACTGACCGGGCGGGACAACATCTATCTCACCGGCAGCATTCTCGGCATGAAACGGCGAGAAATCATGAGGAAATTCGACGAAATCGTCGCGTTCTCCGGCGTCGAACAGTTCCTCGATACGCCGGTCAAACGCTATTCCAGCGGCATGTACGTCCGGCTGGCCTTCGCGGTCGGAGCGCACCTGGACCCGGAGATCCTGCTCGTGGACGAGGCCTTGGCCGTGGGCGATCTCCAGTTCCAGAAGAAGTGCATGCAGAAGATGCAGGACCTCGGGTCAAAGGGACAGACGATCGTGCTCGTGTCGCACGACATGCAGGCCATGAGCCGACTCTGCCATCGGGTGCTTCTGCTGGAGAAAGGGCGGCTCGTGGCGGACGGCCCGGCGCACCAGGTCGTCTCGTCCTACCTGCACGGAGGGTTCGACGACTGGTCCTTCAGAGAGTGGCCAGACCTGCGGACCGCTCCCGGCGACAATACCATGAAACTGTGCAGCATCCGGGTGAAGAACTGCGACGGCGAACTCACAGACACCATCGACGTGCGCGAGAGCTTTGCGGTCGAGATGGAATATGAAGTGCTGCGTGCCTGCTCGCCCGTGACGCCGAGCGTGACGATTACGAACGAACAGGGCGTGGACCTGTTCGAAACATTTGATCTCGATCCGCAATGGCGGGGATCGGTGCGACCGGTCGGTCGTTTTGTCGGAACAGCCTGGATTCCGGGCAACCTCCTGACCGAGGGCACCTTCTTCGTGAGTCCGAGCGCCTTTTGCCAAGAACCCTTTCACGTGCATTTTTTCGAACGGCAGGCGGCAGGATTTACCGTCGTGGATCCCCTGGCCGGCGACTCGGCGCGCGGGGATTTCAGCGGCCAGATGCGAGGGCTCGTGAGGCCGCTGGTTGAATGGACCAATCGGTTCGAGCCCAAGGGTTCAAGGAAGCCCGTTGGTTCCTACCGCTGACCGACAACGCTATCGTTGCCTATCTTCCGCCAACAGCGAGCGGAACATGATGAAGGCATCCTGATAGGTGCCGTCGTTCTTCCGCACGGCCCCTGGGATCGTTCCGATCACGCGGAAGCCCAGCTTCTCCCATAAGCCTCGGGCAAGCTGATTTTCAGAGAACACGAGGTTGAAGAGCACGCTGCGATAGCCCAAGGACTTGGCGTAGTCCAGCATCACCGCGCCGAGCAGCCACCCCAAGCCACGATTCCGCCATTCCGGCGCCACGATGAAACCCGCATTCGCCACATGCCGCGCCCGCCCGGGCCAATTCGGCTTGAGGTAGAAGGCGCCGAGCAGATCAGCCTGGTCCTTCCTCGGCCGCTCGTAAGCGACCACCGTGCTCTTGCCCCGCACCCAATAGTCTTGAAACTGATCTGGAGTGAGCGGCCGATCGTGAGGATAGGAGGTGCCCTCCCCCACGATCCGCTCATAGAGCGAAGCCAGCGCCGGCCAGTCCCGATGATCCGCCAGGACCAATTCCACCGACGTTCCGTCCTTCAATTTGGCTTCAACGGGGAATTGCATGGGCCGGTTAAGGGCTTGTCAGATGCGCGGTGAATCCATACTGGCAAGATTTATCGATCCTGACCATGTCAATACCAGACCATGGAGACCTATTAGTAGTTTCGGGTGGAAGTCCTGTTGAGAAGTCAACTCCATTATTCCTAGCGTGGATGAAACACTGCGATGATTTCCAATACAGCACGCCCCCCTGAGATAGCCTCCAAGCACTCATCGAGGTCAGCAACGGTATAAGGCTTTCGATCTCCATGCCGTGCACGAGTACTATGATCAACCAAACTCTGGAGCGTCTTTTTCAACGCAGAAGATAAACGCAGTGTTAAATGTAGTCGCCTATGGACTTCTTCGCACAACGCTCTAACAAGCGGCTCATGCGCTGTTATCAACCTCTTTATCCGATTGATCGTAAGCCTTTCGGATTGGAATTCGCTTGGTAGCGTTGTAATGACCTTGCGGAAAGGAATCCATACTCTCTCGTTAAATTCGTGCTCGATAGCCTTCTGATACATGATCGGTGACCAAGCCGGCCCAATGTCTCTGAACGGCTTGGAGGCCAAGACAGTATCTTCAACTAGAAATTGTTGTGTAAGAGGATAGAAGGTGGCAAATAAATCATCATGTCTCGTTCGGAGTTCTCTGTTCGATCTTGCACAAACATCCTTGAATCGAACTCCAGCATCTGCTTCAACTTTAAGAGCCTCTTTTTCCCGACGCTCTGTATCTAACCGCTCGCGCAGTTCGCGTATCGTTCTAGTTGCACTGCGTAATAACGAATGTTCGTCAGCGCTTCCATGCTCCCCCGTTGTCTCAGCAGTGACAATAAGCCCGTCAGTATATTCGGATACGCTAATGTGGCCATCCTCATACAATTCCTGAAGCCGACCAAATAATTGCTTCACTCTCTCACTATCAGAAAGCTCGGCGTAAAGCTGTAACATTCCGGGCAGATAGTGGGCTTGATAGTAGGCGACTTCCTCAATCTGGTCGTATCCACGGCGCACATCACGATGAATATGCTCGAATACGGAGGCAGCATGAAGCCGCATTTCTTGTTCCCAGTACCAAACTGCAACACCGAAATGAACGAGCCATCCTAAAGCCTCAAGGCCAATTTCGGCTAGAAAGCCACTCCAAGCCTCTCTGAATATCTCTCGTGAGAGTGAACGAGAAGTGAAAGATAACTTTGCTACAATAGAACCCTCCTGTTCAGAGAATGGAACGATCCCCTTTTCCTCAGATTGCCGTTCTAGTTCCTCAAGTAGTTCAGCATCGGTCATGTTTCGCAAGACCTAATAGGATAGGCGAAACTCCCACAGGCTACTTTTTGCTCTGCCTTGTGTCAAACTGACTCTCGCCTAGGATAAATGGGTGCTACTGGAGGTGACCTGATTAACCTATCTAGCATTCAGGTGGGAGCGATGCCCGTGTGGTCCTACTGCGGCCGTCGAGCGAGCACATTCCGATCGTGCGGGCTTCGGGAGCAAGGGACCATACGGGCGTCGCTCCCAACCTTGACGGATAGGCGTGATCGACTTTGGGAAGATGGATTAGTTTCTTAAGCCCAGCATTCTCAGCAACGGCAGGATGGCGTAGTAGTAGACACCGGCGAGGAGGACGGTGAGGACGATCAAGCGGATGAGACGGATGAGAATTCGCTGACGGGGCGGAAGCTGTGAATGGGAGTTGGGAGACTTGCCCTGCAATTAATGTCCGCCGCGGCGGGCGCGCTCGGCGATCTTTTTCCGCAGGCGGGCTTTTTCGAGGCTGATCTGCGCTTCTTTGAGTTCAGACGAGATCGTGCCGGCCCTCAAGCGGGCCTCGGCCTTTTCCACCGCCGCCTGCGCCCGCTCGATGTCGATCTCTTCGGCTTTCTCGGCGATTTCCGCCAGGATGGTCACCTTGGTCGGGGTGACTTCGGCAAACCCCCACAGGACGGACATGTACCCGGTGCTGTTGCCGGAACGGTAGCGCAGCTCGCCGATCTTGAGTGTCGAAAGAAAATGGCAATGGCCCGGCAGCACGCCGAATTCGCCTTCCGAGCCAGGCGCAATGACTTCATCGACCTCCTGGCTCAACAGCAGTTTCTCCGGCGTCACCACCTCTAGCAACAACTTTCCCGCCATCTTTTCCCCTGTACTCTCTTTTATCGAGAAAGCTGGCTCACGCCTTGTATCCCAGCTTCTCCGCCTTCGCCACGACCTCGTCGATCGTGCCCACCATGTAGAAGGCCTGTTCCGGCAGGTGGTCGTACTTGCCCTCCAGGATGGCCTTGAAGCTCGCCACCGTATCCTTGAGCTTCACGTACTTCCCCGGCGTGCCTGTGAAGGCTTCCGCCACGTGGAACGGCTGGGACAGGAACCGCTGCATCTTCCTGGCTCGCGCGACTACCATCTTGTCGTCTTCCGACAGTTCGTCCATGCCGAGAATCGCGATGATGTCCTGTAAGTCCTTGTAGCGCTGCAACACGCCCTGCACGCCGCGGGCCACTTGATAGTGTTCCTGCCCGACGATCTGCGGGTCCAAGATCCGCGAGGTGGAGTCCAGGGGATCGACGGCGGGATAGATGCCCAACTCGGCCAGTTGCCGGGACAACACCGTGGTGGCGTCCAGGTGGGCGAAGGCCGTGGCCGGCGCCGGGTCGGTCAAGTCGTCGGCCGGCACATAGATGGCTTGCACCGAGGTGATTGATCCCTTCTTAGTCGAGGTGATCCGTTCCTGGAGCGCGCCCATCTCCGTGGCCAAGGTCGGCTGGTAGCCGACGGCGGAGGGCATGCGGCCCAACAAGGCGGACACTTCGGATCCCGCCTGCGTAAACCGGAAGATGTTGTCCACGAACAGGAGCACGTCCTGGCCCTCTTCGTCGCGGAAATATTCCGCCGAAGTGAGGCCCGTCAGGGCCACGCGAAGCCGCGCGCCCGGCGGCTCGTTCATCTGTCCATAGACCAGCGTCGCCTTCGACTTGGCGAAATCCTTGGGATCGATGACCTTGGATTCCTGCATTTCGTGCCAGAGGTCGTTGCCCTCGCGCGTCCGCTCGCCGACTCCCGCAAACACGGAGTAGCCGCCGTGGTGCAGGGCGATGTTGTTGATCAGCTCCATGATGATGACGGTCTTGCCGACGCCGGCGCCGCCGAACAACCCGACCTTGCCGCCCTTGGAATAGGGTTCCAGCAGATCGACCACCTTGATGCCGGTCTCCAACACCTCGGTCTTGGTCTCCTGATCTTCGAGCCGTGGGGCGGGGCGATGGATCGGATAGAACTTCTTGGCCGGGATCGGCCCCATTTCATCCACCGGCTCGCCCAACACGTTGATTAGCCGGCCGAGAGTTTCGCGACCCACCGGCACGGTGATGGGCGCTCCCGTATCCTTGACCTCCATCCCGCGGGTGAGACCGTCCGTGGTGGTCATCGCCACGCCACGGACCCGGTTTTCACCCAGGTGTTGCGCGACCTCGAGCGTCAACCTGATCTCTGGACGGCCGGCCTGCTTGTCTTCCGGGGCTTCGATTCGCAACGCATTATAGATGTTGGGCAGGTGTCCGGGCGGAAACTCGGCATCGACGACCGGCCCGATGACTTGAACGACTTTCCCGGCTGTGCTCACGGCTTGCTCCTTTCGACTCTCAGCGCTTCGTCAATCGTCAATGGTCATTCGTCAATCGTGCGATGAAGAGAACGTTCTCGATTCGCTTGACCAATGACGTGTGACGAACGACGATTCTATTTCAACGCTTCGGCGCCGCCGACGATGTCCATCAGTTCTTTCGTGATCGCCGCCTGGCGGGTCTTGTTGTAATACAGGGTCACCTTCTTGATCAGCTCGCCCGCGTTGCGCGTGGCCCCGTCCATCGCCGCCATCTGCGCGCCGTAAAACGCGGCAAACGATTCCAGTAGGATGCGATAGACCTGCGTTTGGACGTGCTTGGGCAAGAGGGCTTCCAGCAACCGGTCCTCATCCGGCTCATAGAGATAGCTGCCGCCCGCGGCTTGGCCTTCACTCGCCTGATCACCCTGGCCGAACAGGAAGTCGGCGGAGATCGGAAAGAGCTTTTCGACGATGACCCGCTGTTGGATCGCCGACTTGAACTCGTTA
>DATIBM010000103.1:0-2530 GCA_035457545.1 Nitrospiraceae bacterium | reverse complement strand
GATGCCGGACGGAAGATGGCCGTGTCGGCCTTCTTTTACACGTTCATGAATCCCCCGATCCCGAAAGAGACCTACATCTACCCAGCCGTGATCGCCTTCGGCGTCGTCCTGCTAGAAGGGTGGGTCTTGACGCGCCGCGCGAACAAGAAGAAGGGGAAGACCCTCTAATTCGCGAAGGTCTGGAGATGAAGCAAGACAGAGGGGGTGGGGAAACCCACCCCCTTTTTGTTTTGTAAGGAGCCAGCGTGAAGAGCCCTCTGATTGCCGATGTGACGGGCGTGCTCCTGGCCGGCGGGAAAAGCCGAAGAATGGGCGAGGACAAGCGCTTTCTTCCGGTCGGTGAGGAGACGCTGTATGGCCGGAGTCTGGCAATTCTCCGCTCCATCTTCGAACGCGTCGTGATCGTCATCGCGCAGGATAGTCCCGCCATCGAATCCGATGTGCCGGTCTTGCGGGATCTCATTCCGGACTGCGGTAGCCTCGGCGGTCTCTATACCGGCTTGAAACAGGCCGGAACCGAATGGGTATTTGCGGTCGCCTGCGACATGCCGTTTCTCGACCCGGGCACGATCGGGCATTTCCTCACCGTCAAAGGCGATGGCGACGTCGTCATGGCCAAGCTTCAGCACGGGCTGCAGCCGATGCATGCGCTCTACCATCGCAACTGTCTGCCGATCATGGAGCGTCTGATCCAGGCAAAGGACTTGAAGATTCACCGGTTGGCCGACAATCCCGCGCTTCGTGTGCGGTTGGTGACTCCGAACGAGCTGGCGCTCCTCGATCCGGAAGGGCGCTCATTTTACAACATTAATACCCCCGCCGATCTGGCCGCGGCTCGCTCCATCCACGACCAAACCGTCAAGCGTTCCTCCCGCTGAAGCTATGGCTCGTACCATCGTTGTTCTGCACCCCGGAGGACTTGGAGACGTGTTGTTGGCCGTCCCGGCGATTCGCGCGCTCCGGGAGCGCTTTTCATCCAATCAGTTCCTGCTCTGTGCACAGTCTCAGGCGGCGGAACTTCTTCACGACTGTGGCATCGTCGATCGGTGGATTTCGGTCGAGTCCACGGCCTGCGCCGCATTGTTCGGTGGTGCATCGCCGGACGATCGGGTTCTCAGAGACTGGTTGAGCCGTTGCGACCTGGCTGTCGGTTGGACTCACGATGACGCCGGAATCCTGGCAGCAACGTTGAAAGGCTGCGGTGCTGCGGCAGTCGCTGTCGGATCGCCCTTCGCCTTCACATTATCCAGCCTCCACCAAAGCGACCGATTCAGTGAGATCATCGGCGGGCAGGTGGGTCGAGTCGTGATGACGACTCTTTCCGTGCCCGAAGCGCTACGCATACAGGCGGAGTCGTATCTGGCGACCTGTGGGTTCGCGGGCGGGCGTCCTCTGGCGTTGGTGCATCCGGGCAGCGGCAGCCGGCACAAGTGTGCGGCACCGGAGGTATTGCTGCCTGTTCTTGAAGGGCTGGAAGCGGATGGTCTCGAACTGCTGCTGTTGGAAGGTCCCGCGGATCAGGACCTCGTGGCCCGACTTGTCTCGCGCCTGGCGCGGCGTCCGGTGCTTGTTCGCGGGCTCTCGGTGCGCTTGCTGGCGGGCGTGCTGTCGAAGGTCGATCTCTTCCTGGGTCATGATTCCGGCGTCACGCACCTCGCCGCGCTGCTGGGCACGCCGACTGTCGGGCTTTTCGGTCCAACCGATCCGGCACGCTGGTCGCCTCAGGGACCCTTCGTCCGGGTCATCCAGGAGCGGCCTTGCCAATGTCACTCGTGGGAGGCCGTCACGAATTGCGTCCGGAAGCCCTGCCTCGAGTTGTCGGCTCAGGCCATCCTTGCCGCCAGCCGGAGCGTACGAACTGTCGGCGTAAACCCTCGGATTTCCTGACTCGTGCCTTGTCTCCTAATTCTCCGCTGTGCTACAGTGGCAAGTTAATTTTCTCTTTCAATGCTAAGGACTTACGCAGCTTAGGAGCCACCTTGTCGCACGGTGTGGTGCAGGAAAAGGTGACAAATGCGCTTCTCGGCGCCCTCAACGGGGCCAGAGAAAAGGGTCAGTTGAAAACCGCGGCCTGGCCCACGCTCAACCTCGATGCGCCCAAACGGCCCGAGTGGGGGGATCTCGCTTCCACCGTGGCCATGTCGTTGGCCTCCTCCGAGCAACGAACCCCTCACGATATCGCGCAGATCATTGTCGAAAATCTATCGCAGCGGGAACAACTCTTCGACCGAATCGAAATCGTCCGGCCCGGGTTCCTCAACCTTACCGTCAAACCGGCGCTCTGGCAGGAAACCCTCAAGGAAATCGAGGCGCAAGGCGCGTCGTACGGCACGACGACTCTCGGGAAGGGACGGCGGGTTCTCGTCGAATACGTGAGCGCCAATCCGACGGGTCCGTTGCACGTGGGTCATGGACGCGGCGCAGCGGTGGGACAAGCCGTTGCCAGTCTGCTGCATGCCGTCGGCTTCGAGGTTGTCAGCGAGTATTACATCAACGACGCCGGCCGCCAGATGAAGTTGCTGGGGGCGTC
>DATIBM010000102.1:0-27315 GCA_035457545.1 Nitrospiraceae bacterium | reverse complement strand
GGCCGCCAGGTCGCGCTGCCGCTTACCAGCCGAACCATTCCAATCGTGGGGGATGCCATTCTCGTGGATCGGGAGTTTGGAACCGGCGCGGTCAAGATCACGCCGGCCCACGACTTTAACGACTTCGAAGCCGGCGAGCGGCATGGGCTCCCCCGGATTAGGCTCCTGGATATCCATGCCCACCTCAAGGCCGGTTTCCTCGCGGAAGGCGCCAAGGCCGACCAAGACGTGATTCAGGCCGTCGGCGACCTTCCGGTTACGAAGGCCCGTCCGAAGATCGAGCAATTGCTTGCAGCGCGAGGTCTCCTGGAGAAAGTCGAGCCGCACAAGATGGCGCTCGGCAAGTGCTACCGCTGCAAGACGGTCGTCGAGCCCTTCCTCTCAGACCAGTGGTTCGTGAAGATCAAGCCCCTGGCCCGGCCCGCGATCGACGTGGTCGAGCACGGCGACCTCAAGATCATCCCCGAGGCTTGGAAAAACAACTATCTGGGCTGGATGCGCGACATCAAGGACTGGTGCATCTCCCGACAAATCTGGTGGGGGCATCAGATCCCCGCCTGGTATTGCGAGGCCTGCCACGGAAAGCCCTTCATCCGTCGAGCCTCTGACGGAGTTCCGGTCATTCCATCCGACGCCATGCCGATCGTCGGCTTTTCGAAACCGGCCTCCTGTCCCAAAGGGCACGGCGGGAGCCTCGTGCAGGATCCCGATGTGCTCGACACCTGGTTCTCGTCCGCCCTCTGGCCCTTCTCGACGCTGGGCTGGCCCGAACAGACCGCCGACCTGAAGAAGTATTACCCGACCTCTACCTTGGTCACCGGGCTCGACATCCTGTTCTTTTGGGTCGCGCGCATGATCATGATGGGGCTCAAGTTCATGGGCGAAGTGCCCTTTCGCGAGGTTTACATCCATGCGCTGGTCCGCGACGCGGAAGGGCAAAAGATGAGCAAGTCGAAGGGGAACGTCATCGACCCCCTCCATGTGATGGAACAGTACGGCACCGATGCCTTGCGCTTCACCCTCGCCTCCATGTCCACGCCGGGCCGCGACATCAAGCTCGCCGAGGAACGGATCGAGGGCTACCGCAACTTTGCCAATAAGATTTGGAACGCCGCGCGGTTCATCCTGATGAACCTGGACGGGCCGCGAGCAGCGGTGCCCGCAAGAGAGCGCTCATTGCCGGATCGATGGATTCTTGCGCGGCTAAGCGAGACGATCGGTTCCGTGTCGCAGTCGTTGGAACACTATCGCTTCGACCAGGCCTGCTCGTCCCTCTATCAGTTTGTGTGGCATGAGTACTGTGACTGGTACCTCGAACTCGCAAAGGTTGCGTTGCAGCAACGGGACTCGCCGGAAGCCAAGGCCACCAGACAGACCCTGGCGGAATCGAGCGAGTTGCTCATGCGGCTGTTGCATCCCTTCATGCCTTTCCTGACGGAGGAGATTTGGCAGACGCTCCCCCATGAAGGCGAGAGCGTGATGATCCAACGCTACCCGCTCCCCAATCCCGCCTGGGAAGACAAGGAAGCGGAAGAGACACTCGTGCTGCTTCAACAGTCAGTCGGCCTCGTCCGCACCGGACGATCGTTGCTGAATTACAGCCCCGCCGCGCAGGTGACCTTCTTCGTCGAATGCCAGCAGGCCGGGAACACCAGCGCGCTCTCCCGAATGACTGCCTCTCTCTCTGCCTTGGCCAAAGGACCGGCGCAAGTCGCTGCCTCCCAAAGCTGGCCGAGCGAGAAGTTGCTGCGGCTCACGAGACAGGGCACGACCATCGGCCTCACGGTCATGGGCGAGGTGGACCTGCAGAAGGCCCTCGCGCGCATCGCCAAGCAGCGCGATGATGAAGCGCTCGAGCGTGCTCGTCTCGAAGGCAAACTCAAGAATCAGGATTTCGCCGCAAAGGCGCCCCCGGAGGTCGTGGCCGAGCACCAGCAGCGGCTGGCATTGATTCAAGACAACCAAGCCATCCTCGACAGCAGCCTCACCCAGCTCGCGAGCATGCTGGAACGGTAATCCGATGCAGCCTCTTTCGCCTGAGCAGCTTCACGACGTTGTGATGAGGGCCTTGCAGGAAGACGCGCCCTACGGCGACGCAACGACCAACGCTCTCTTCGCCAATCCTGTGCCGGCCTCCGCGGTCATCCTTGCCAAACAGCGCCTGACCGTGGCGGGGCTCGAGGTCGCAATCCAGACGTTTCGAGCGGTTGATGCCGCCTTGACCATGACCGAGCACGTTCCCGACGGCTCGACGGCGCAAGCGGGCGCTGCCATTCTTACGATTGCCGGAGACGCCCGGTCTATCCTGCGGGCGGAACGGGTTGCGCTGAACTTCTTGCAGCATCTCTCCGGGATCGCCACGCTCACCAGCGTCTATTGTGACGCGATCCGCGGCTATCCGGCCAAGATTCTCGATACGCGCAAGACGCTGCCGGGCCTCCGGGCCTTGGAAAAGTGGGCGGTGGGCCTGGGCGGAGGGACCAACCATCGGTTTTCGCTGAGCGACGGCATTATGGTCAAGGACAACCATATTGCGTTGCTCGCGCAGGCGGGACTGTCGCTGGCGGAGGGTTGCCGCCTTGCGAGAGAGCGGGCCCCGCATCACCTGCGGATGATCGTCGAGGTCGATGCGCCGGAGCAGATCCCCATGGCGCTCGACGGAGGAGCGGACGTGATCCTCCTGGACAACATGACCCCCGCCGACGTACGAAGGGCCGTTGATCTGATCAAGGGCCGAGCGCTGGTGGAAGTCTCGGGGGGCATCACGCTGGCGACGGTCCGGGACTATGCGGCGGCCGGGGCCGACTTTATCTCGATCGGGGCCTTGACCCATTCGGCGCCGGCGGCGGATATCAGCCTTGACCTCAGCCCGGCGTAAGCGCGTAAGCGGATGATCTTCGCGGCGGTCTTGCCGCCTGTTGGCTTTCGCCGCCTCGCTTGTTGAATGATCTGACCCAAGACGCCGTCGCCTCGTCATTGCGAACCCGTGTCTTCGGACGGCATTTGCACGTCCTCTCGCAGACCGACTCGACCAATTCCGCCCTGCTCAAGCTGGCTCAAGCAGGAGCCGAACATGGCACGGTAGTCTGCGCCGATCACCAGACCGCCGGCTGCGGCCGTCGGGGCCGGTCATGGTTCTCCCGTCCCGGCGACGGTCTCTGTTTCTCGCTGCTGCTCCGGGGCCGCCGGCTCCTTTCTGATGATGCCCACTGGCCCGCATGGGTTCCCCTTGCCAGCGGCACGGCCGTCGCGCTGGGTATCGCTGATACCATCGAGGTCACTCCACAGCTCAAATGGCCCAACGACCTCCTCCTCGGAGGCCGCAAGCTGGGCGGGATCCTGTCCGAAAGCCTGCTGACGACTCAGTCCCCTCCGTTCTTCATCGTTGGCATCGGACTCAACGTGAACCTGCCGCAGAAGGACCTGCCGGAAGAGCTGCGTGACACAGCCACGTCATTGATCATGGCCACCGGCCGGCCGGTTAACCGTGCCTGGCTTCTTTCCAATATTCTTAAGAGGTTGGAAGAACAGCTTGAACCGGTGCTGGACGGCGAGATCGCGCAGGCCATTTCGGCCTATACAGGGTTGTGCGCCACGATCGGCCGGCAGGTCAGCATCGAGTTCGCGGCCGCGCCTCCCTTGATCGGGCTGGCCGAAGCCGTGGCTCCGGATGGAGCCCTCCTCGTTCAATCCCTCTCCTCCGGCTCCGGCCTCAGGAAGGGGGAGACGGTTGCAGTCCGGGTTGGAGATGTGGTCCACTTACGATGACGGGTGAACGACAGGCACGTATCCATGCTGCTCGCGATCGATATCGGCAACACCAACCTCGTATGCGGGTTGTTCGAGGGGCCACGCCTCCAGGGCCATTGGCGGCTCGCCACCAACCCTCAGAAGACCGCCGACGAATATGGACTCGACCTTCGCGGGCTGCTTCAATTGGCCGGGTTTCAGGTTGAACAGATCCATGGGGTGATCGTCTCCAGCGTCGTCCCCTCGCTCACCTCCACGATCGAGGCGATGAGCGAGGCGTTTTTCCAGCGCATCCCCTACCTCGTCTCATCCGACACCGATTCCGGCTTGCAGCTCCGGTATGCCAATCCGAAAGAGATCGGAAGCGACCGGATCGTGAACGCCGCCGCAGCCTACGCCCAGTACCGGACGGACCTGATCATCATCGATTTCGGCACCGCCACGACGTTCTGTGCGGTCACGAGACGGGGGGAATATCTGGGCGGCGTCATCGCTCCCGGGCTGGGGATTTCCGCGGAGGCGCTCTGGTCCCGAACCGCCAAGCTGCCCAAGGTCGCCTTGATCAGTCCCAAGACCGTCATCGGGCGCGACACCGCGAGCAGCATTCAGTCCGGCCTTATCTTCGGCTATGCAGGACTGGTGGATGAAATCGTGGACCGGATGCAGCGGGAGCTCTGCACGACCCCGACGGTCATCGCGACGGGCGGGCTCGCCTCCGTGATAGCACCGGAATCGAGACGCATTCAGGCGGTCAAGCCGTTTCTGACGCTCGAAGGTCTCGAACTCCTCTATCGCCGCAATCGAGACGACCTCGTCGATCGAGAAGAACCGGCCTGACCCGAAGGTTCGATTTCTTTCTCGCCTCTTTTCCCTGCCTGTCCTGCTCGCATGTCTGCTCGTCCAGATTTTCTGCGCTGTTCCTGTTGACTTTACCGACCCGGTGGCTATCTACCAACAACCATAGGTATACCCAGTGGACGAAAACATGGAAAACGGCAACAGTCTCAACGACTTATCCGATCAGGACACGGCTGAAGTAGCATCAAACGACGGCCAGCAGGTGAGTGATCTGCAGCAGCTTCGTGAGAGCCTCGCGGCAAAAAGTGACGAGGCGAAGGCGAATCACGATCGCTACCTCAGGACCGTGGCGGAGCTGGAAAATTACAAGCGGGTCTCCCAGCGCGAACAGCGGGAGAGCATTCGCTACGGCAACGAATCTATCCTGAAGGAACTGCTTCCGGCGATCGACAATCTGGAGCGGGCCATTCAGGCCGCCAAGACCAACGCCGGAACGGACGCCTTGATCCAAGGGGTGGAGTTGACCCTCAAGCAACTGCAGGAGGCGATCGGCCGATTCGGGGTCAAACCGATATCCTGTATCGGTCAACCCTTCGATCCGACCTGTCAGCAGGCCGTGACTCAGGTCGAAAGCGAACGCATCCCGCCGGGGTGCGTGGTCGAGGAGTTTCAAAAGGGTTATTTATTGCACGACCGTGTCTTGCGGGCCGCGATGGTGAGCGTGGCGACAGCCCCTTCGGTCCCAGACTCGGAGTCCGGCCAGGATTCTTGACGCAACGGAAAACGAAGCGGTCCGCTCGTCGGGTCATCCGGCCGGCGGGTGGCAGAGCCGCTTCGTGAGGAAGGAGAGACCCAATGGGAAAAGTCATCGGCATTGATTTGGGAACCACCAACTCCTGTGTGGCCATCATGAGCGGCGGCGATCCCGCCGTCATCGCCAATGCGGAGGGGAGCCGCACCACGCCGTCGGTGGTCGCGATCACCGACAAGGGCGAGCGACTGGTCGGCCAAATCGCCAAACGCCAGGCCATTACCAACCCCGAGAACACGATCTATTCGGTGAAGCGCCTGATGGGGCGCAAGTTCCGCAACCGCGAGGTGCAGGACGCCATGAAGCGCCTCCCCTACAAGGTGGTGGAAGCCGACAATGGCGACGCGCACGTGGAGATTCGGGGCAAACGGTACAGCCCTGCCGAAGTGTCGGCGATGATTCTGCAAAAAATGAAGCAGACCGCGGAGGACTACCTCGGCGAAAAAGTGACCGAGGCGGTCATCACCGTCCCGGCCTATTTCGACGACAGCCAGCGCCAGGCCACCAAAGACGCCGGCCAGATCGCCGGCCTGAACGTGTTGCGCATCATCAACGAGCCGACCGCCGCCTCGCTGGCCTACGGCCTGGATAAGAAAAAAGACGAGCGCATCGCGGTTTACGACCTGGGAGGCGGCACCTTCGACATTTCGATCCTTGAGATCGGCGAAGGCGTCTTCGAGGTGAAGTCCACCAACGGCGACACTTATCTCGGCGGCGACGACTTCGATCTGCGGATCATGGACTGGCTCGTCGAGGAGTTCAAAAAGGATCAAGGCATCGACCTCAAGAAGGATCGCATGGCGCTCCAGCGGTTGAAGGAGGCCGCCGAGCGGGCCAAGATCGAGCTGTCTTCGTCCCAAGAGAGCGAAATCAACCTGCCGTTCATCACGGCCGACGCCAGCGGTCCGAAGCACCTCGTCACCAAACTCACGAGGGCGAAGCTCGAACAGCTCGTCGATGACCTGATTCAGCGCACGATCGAACCCTGCCGGAAGGCCTTAGCCGATGCCGGGGTGGGCGCGCGGGACATCCACGAGGTGGTGTTGGTCGGCGGCATGACCCGCATGCCGAAGGTCATTCAGACCGTCAAGGACTTCTTCGGCAAAGAACCCCATCGGGGCGTCAACCCCGATGAGGTGGTCGCGGTGGGAGCCGGCATTCAAGGCGGCGTCCTCAAGGGAGAGGTCAAGGATGTCCTTCTGCTGGACGTGACTCCGTTGACCCTCGGCATCGAAACGCTCGGCGGGATCTTCACCCACTTGATCGAGCGGAACACGACGATTCCGACCAAGAAGAGCCAGGTGTTCTCCACCGCCGCGGACAACCAGACCGCGGTGACGATCCGCGTGTTCCAAGGCGAACGAGAGATGGCCAACGACAACAAGCTCCTCGGCCAATTCGATCTCGTGGGCATTCCGCCGGCTCCGCGCGGCGTGCCGCAGGTCGAGGTGACGTTCGACATCGACGCCAACGGCATCGTGCACGTCTCGGCCAAGGATCTTGGAACCGGCAAAGAACAGTCGATTAAGATCACGGCATCGAGCGGCCTCAGCAAGGAGGAGATCGAGAAGCTCGTCCGCGACGCGCAAAGCCATTCGGACGAGGACAAGAAGCGCCGGCAGTTGGCCGAAGCCCGCAACCAGGCCGACACGCTGATCTACGGGACAGAGAAAAACCTGAACGAGCACGGCGACAAGATCTCGGAGGACGAGAAGACCAAGATCAAGGACGCGGTGGCCGCCTTGCGCAAGGCGATGGAAGGCAACGACCTCGAGGCCATCCAATCCGCCACCCAAACCCTCACCTCCGCCTCCCATAAGTTGGCCGAGGAGATGTACAAGAAGGCCAGCGCCTCCGCCGCACCGGGCGGTTCGGGAGGACCGGAAGGCAACGGCGGCGCGACCGGGAAAACCGATGAAAAGGTCGTGGACGCGGAGTTTGAAGAAGTAGACAAGGACAAAAAGTAGTTTACAATCTCAACGACGGGGGCCGATCTCCGAACCGGAGGTCGGCCCTCCTGTTGACCGACTTTCCAACCGGCCGTGGCATCCGTGAGCAAACGCGACTATTACGACGTCCTCGGAGTGGAACGCACCGCCTCCGACGACGAGATCAAGAAGGCCTTCCGGAAGTTGGCCCGCCAGCATCACCCCGACCTCCACGCGGCGGACAAGGACAAGAAACAGGCGGAAGAGAAATTCAAGGAAGCCAACGAAGCCTACGAGGTCTTGAGCGATCCGGAGAAGCGCAAGCGCTATGACATGTTCGGCCACAGCGGCGCCCAGGGCGGGGCCGGGTTCGAAGGCTTCGACTTCGGACAGGGCGGCGGATTCGGCGACATCTTCAACGACATCTTCGAAGACTTCTTCGGCGGGACGCGCGGGGGCCGCCAACGGGGCGAGCGAGGCTCCGACCTTCAATACAATCTCGAGCTGACGTTCGAAGAGTCGATCTTCGGCAAGGAAGCCAAGCTGAAGATTCCCCGCTGGGAGGTCTGCCACGACTGCAACGGCACCGGCGCCAAGTCGGCCGCCTCCATCAAAACCTGTCCGAGTTGTCAAGGATCAGGCCAGATCCGCCTGCAACAGGGATTCTTCAGCGTCAGCCGGGCTTGCCACCATTGCGGCGGGAGCGGCCATGTCATCACCGAGCCCTGCAAGACCTGCCAGGGGCGCCAACGGGTGTATAAGGAACGGCTGCTGGCCGTCCACATTCCCCCAGGCATCGAAGGCGGCATGCGGCTCCGGCTGGCTAATGAAGGGGAGCACGGGGTCAACGGGGGCCCTCCCGGCGACCTCTTTGTCGCCGTGTCGGTGAAGCCACATCCGGTGTTTTCGCGAAAGGGCCAGGACATTTACTGCGATGCTTCGATCAATTTCGTCACGGCCGCGCTCGGCGGACAAGTGGAGGTGCCGACGCTCCATGGGACGGCGACGATCAAGATCGCTCCCGGCACCCAGCACGAAAAACAGGTCCGCATCAAAGGCGCCGGCGTGCCCAGCCTCAAGGGCGGGCAGCCCGGCGACCAGGTCTGCGTCGTCAAGATCCACATCCCGACCAAACTCACGCAGCGTCAGAAGGACCTCTTGGCCGAGTTCGCCAAGGAGAGCGGGCTCACGGCCGCGACGGAAGGGGATGGTTTTTTCGATAAGGTCAAAACGCTCTTCGAGTAACGCGCTCGCCCCTTGCGCCCTGGTCGACCCTCCTCTCTCGTCTCCCCATGCCGGCTTTCTTCGTCTCGAGTGAACAGGTGGTCGGAACCACCGTCGTCATCCGCGGCGATCTGTTGCGCCATCTGCGCGCCAGCCTGCGGGTGCAACCGGGCGAAGAACTCAGGCTCACGGAGGACCATGTCCGCCGCCATCGCGTTCGGGTCACATCGGTGACCGCGGAGCAGCTGACCGCGTCCGTGCTCGATACCGCCCAGCGGCCTGCTGGGACGGCGCCGGCCGTGATCCTGGGGCAGGCCCTGCTGAAGCACGATCAGATGGACTGGGTGATCCAAAAGGCCACGGAGTTGGGCGTGGCTTCCATTGTGCCCCTCATCACAAGCCGAGGCGTGGTGCGGCCGGACGGCGCGCGCATCAAGGCGCAGCGGGACCGTTGGAATCGGATTGCCTTCGAGGCGGCTCAGCAGGCGGAACGGTGGGACAGCCCGCAGGTCATGGAACCGCAAGCCTGGCCCGATTGGGTGGGCGCCCTTCCCTCCGCTGCCACGCGACTGTTGCTGCATGAGCGCCGCCGGTCGGTTCCACTCTCGGATATCCCGCTCTCCGAGGCGGTCGGGGAACCTTTCGTCCTGGTCATAGGGCCGGAAGGAGGATGGACTGAGGATGAAACGGACACCGCCGATCAGGCGGGGTTTCAATCGGTGAGCCTGGGCAAACGGATCTTGCGGGCAGAAACGGCGGCGCTGGCAAGCCTGACTCTCCTCCAAGGACGCCTGGGGCAGCTCCGTTAGCGCGGGCGGGGAAATTCCCGCCAGGTCCGCCGTTACGGGATCAAGGACAGAATCGTTCCGTTCTCCCCGACCGCCCACCCGTGAGACGAATCCGCAAAGGACAGGCCGAAGAGCGACTGCTTGGCAATCGGCTGGTGAGGCACCCACGTGTTCCCCGCGTCGGCGGTCGAATACAACGTTCCTCCTTCTCCCACCGTCCAGCCCGTCTTGGAATCGGTAAAGCGGATCTTCAGGAAATCCGTGACGCGCTTGCACCCGCCGACGCAGGACACCGAGCGGTCCACCCACTGCTGTCCGCCGTCGCTCGTTTGCAACATGATCCCGGCGTTGCCGACGACCCAACCGTTGGCGTCGTCCAGAAACGCGACGTCAAAGAACGTCCCCGCGCTGTTGCTGGATTGCGCCCGCCAATTGGCGCCGCCGTCTTGGCTGACGAGTATCGTTCCGAGGGCCCCGACCGCCAGGCCATGCCGTTCGTTCAAGAACGTGACCGAGTAGAGATTGGCGGTCGTGTCGCTGGATTGCTCCATCCAATGTTGGCCCCCATCCTCCGTATGCAGAATGACGCCCCGGTCTCCGACCACCCAACCCCGCCGCCCATCGAGAAACGTGATTCCGTAGAGCGTCGCTTGGATGCCCGTCGGCTGGGCAATCCAGGTTTCGCCCCCGTCGGTCGTGGCCAGGATCGTCCCGTTGGCCCCCGTCACCCATCCCCGACGGTCGTCGGCGAAGAAGACCCCGGCCAACAGCGCCCGCACCCCGCTGGGGACCGTTCGCCATTTTTTTCCGCCGTCGGTCGTCTTGAGAATCGTCCCGCCGGCTCCGACGGCCCAGCCCAGGAGAGGAGATCTCGCCTGCACGCCCATCAAGGTGTTCATCGTCCCGCTTTTTTGCGGGATCACGCGCACCCGTTCGGCGCCTTCGGCGATATGAGGGGAGGAGAGCAGCGAACAGAGGAAGAAGATGACCCAGCCCCAGACGATTACCGGCATGACACTCGACCGGGACTGAAGACCGGCACAGCGTATCGCGGATCGGTCGGCATGGGGGAGAGACGGCAGTCTCGCCTATTCCTTGATCCCGAGGGGAGCCATGCCATGTTCCTTGAACAGCCCCTGCTCCGGAAGCCCGCGGTGTTCGACGGTGAACTCTCCGACCGGAACAGTGATGTACTGCTTCGGTTGACAGCAGGACCCGTCAGGCAGGACATCCCATGACCCCCGGCGCACCACCAATATGCCCTTCGAGAGGTCGGGCGTGAACCCTCCCGGCTTTCCCACGCCGAAGACATGGCGCCGCGGGACGACGACTTTGATTTCGTTGTCGGTCCAGGACAGAATGTGCAGGGCCACGCCGTTCAGCAGGACTTCCGTCCGGGAAATGTCCTCGCCGACTTGGAAGCGATCGCCTACATAGGCCTGACTGCTCAGCCCAAGCTGGATGGCCTCCCGCATGATGAGAAAGTCTCCAAAGCCTGTCCCTTTGATCGTCACGACTTCATCGAGCCCGGCCGAATGGGGTTCATAGGACGTGACTTGGGGGGTCACGACCGTAAAGTGCCCCGCTTCGGTCGTCAGCACGGTTCGCTCGGCGCAGCAACTGCCATCGGGCTTGGGTTTGACCGCGCCCCGCTTCACCACCACAGGCCCGTCTTTCGCGCTGAACGGCACCCACACATCGATCTTGTCCTGATGCCAACGATAAATAACGGCCGGCACCCCGCCGATCTCGACGGCGTTATCCCCCGGATCGAAATCCGCAAAGGCATAGGGAGTCTCGCCGCTCTCCGAGTAATAGCCGAAATTCTCGCCGCTGATCCTGAGCAGCGTGCCGATGGGTCCCTTCTCAGGCTTGATTTTCGTCACCTTCGGCACCGTGACGGTGAACTGTGACAGGGTGCGCTGCGTCCCGGCCTTCTTGAGCACCAAGGGGCCTGATTCGGCGCCGAGCGGCACGTGGACCACGATCATCGAATCCTTCCACTGGGCCACGGCGGCGGGATGCCCGTTGAACAGCACCGCATCGTCTGGGCTCTTGCTATTGCCGAACCCCAACCCAAACAGCACTACCTTGGTGCCGATCGGACCGCTGACGGGATCCACACGCACGGTCGGCATCAATGAGATCTTGACGCTGTTGCTGAGCACATGCTGCACGGTGGCGCAACAGGAGCCGTCGGGAAGCGGGTCCGACGAGGCCAGCCGGATGTGAATGTCTCCACTGGCGGCATTGGCGGGAACTTCGACTTCGATCTTGTCGTCTCGCCACCGCCGCGGCCGGACCACGACGCCTCCGATCACCACATCGTTGACCCCAAACATCGAATTGGGGTCGCGCGGGCCGGCCGTGGGCCCGAAATGTTCTCCCAACAATTGCACGATGTCCCCCGGCTCCGCCTCCTCAGGGACCACCTCCCGGATGACCGGGCGCTGGACGGTAAAGGTCCCGGCTGCAATCTTCTGCTTGCCCTTCTGGACCTCGACCGGCCCATCCTTCGCTTCGTAGGGCACTTTGACCTCGATCAGGCTGGGGTCCCACCGCTGGATCAAAGCCGGCACGCCTCCGAACAGCACGCGGTTCACCTTCGTCGATTGAAACGTCCCGAACCCGCTCCCAACGATAGACAGGGTCGCGCCGGGAGCGGCGCTCGACGGCTGGAGTTGCACGGCCACCTTGGATTGCTTGGCGGTTTTCTTGGGCGAGGCGGCTGACGCCTCGCCCCCGAGACCGGTCATACCGACAAGGGCGAGCATCAGCCCCGCCGCCGCGCCGATTGCGGCCACCGCACGTGATGCTGCTGGAACGCCAGAACGATATTGGTTCGACATGGTGTGAGCGTCTGTTGCGTGGGTGATGTTGGAGCCCTGCCCGTACCAGTAACTCCCCGCGCAACAGACATGGCTGTTCGAGATGGAGTTATCGCGAGGCGATGGACACTGTCGGACTATAACAAGGCATTTTTTTGAGTGTCAAGGCAGCGGGAATGAGGCGGGTGGTTTACGTACCCGGCGAGATTTCGACGATCAACTCCAGCTCAACCGGCGCATTGAGCGGCAATTCGGCGGCGCCGACCGCCACCCTGGCATGGCGCCCCGCCTCGCCGAACGCCGCCACCAGCAAGTCCGAGGCGCCGTTGACGACGGCCGGCTGTTGGGCGAATCCTTCGGCCGAGGCCACATGGCCGGTCATGCGCACGACCTGACCGATTCGGTCCAAGTCGCCGAGTTCGCTCTTGATTATGGCCAACGCATTGAGCAACGCCAGCCGCGCCGCCTCCACCCCCTGTTCGACCGTCAAGTCTCGGCCCAGCTTTCCTGTATGGGAGAGCCGGCCGTTTTTCATCGGCAGCACGCCGCTGAGGAACAACAACCGGCCCGTCCTGACGGCAGGCACATAGTTGGCGACCGGCTTGGGGGCGGCCGGCAGCTCCACACCCAACTCTCTCAGACGTTCCTCGCAGGACATGGCTCCAACCTCTTCTCCTTTTCTCCTTGGCGGCCGTCACCGGCCGCCGCTTCCTCATCCCCCCCGCAACGCGGCCAGGTAACTGTCGCCCGACGGCAGGCGCGATGCGCCGAACGCTTCCGCAATCGTTTGCCCCAAATCCGCGAAGGTCCGAAGCGTGCCCAGATTCACTCCCTTGGCGACGCGCGGGCCGAACATCAACAGCGGCACAGGGTCGCCGGTCGCCTCTCCTCCTCCCAGCACATCCCGCGCATGGTCGGCGGTCAGGCACACCAGATCGCCGGGCTTGAGCTTGACCTGAAGCTCCAACAGGCTCGCATCAAGCTTCCCCAACGCCTGGGCCCAGTTGGAGGCGAACGATGCGGCGCCTCCCCACTCCACGTCATCGAACAGGCCGGCGACGATCAGCCCTCGCGGCGTAGTGGTGAGGGTCTTCATCAACTCGCTCCAGACGGCGGCGGTCTTCCTGACGGAGATCAATCTGGTGAAGCCGGTCCCGTTGACCAGATCCCCGACCTTGCCGATCCCCGTCACCAGTTGTTCGACGTTCACGAGCGCGTCAAACAGCGATGCTCCCGGCGGGGCCAGGCAACTCTCCCGCACCTGATCCAGCCAGTGGAAGGCTCCGGGCGGCCCTCCGATCGGTCGCGCCACCACCCGTGCAAGCGGGCACAGGACCTGCGCGGCCTTTCTCACATCTCGACAGACCCGGAACAATTCCGGCGGAGGACAGAGGCTATCGTGCGCCGCGACATGGCAGGCTGCGCCCTGATCTCCCCAGATCAGCAGGTGCCTGTGCGCGAGCGCCTCTGCGGCCCTCTGTCCCAGCAGGGTACGGAGGTCAGGAAAGGCAACCGGACGAACGGACGCTTTGGCTGTCCGCTCGACCAATTCCCCGAGCGATGCCGGAAGCGTATCCCGATAGGAAGGGAACGGTTGAGGCGGCGTCAGGCCGGAGAGTTCCCATAGGCTCGTGAGGGGATCCGATCCCGGACTCGACCGAACCATCCGCCCGAAGCAGCCTTCCGGCTGATCCATGCGCCGCAGTCGGGACGGCTCCACCACATGGCCAAGACCCAGCGCCTCCAGCGTCGGAAGGGCCACGTCCGGAGCGGCCTCGAGAACCGACCCCAGTCCCCTCCTCATAGGCTGTCCCTGCTCTTCTTGATCGGACTCGGAAAGGGCGCCGACCCCCAGGCCGTTGACGAAAAGCACAATGATCCGCTGAATCACGCGCGCACTATAACAGAAGCCATCGGGGCCGAAAAGACGGGCGGGACCGGCATCATCTTGCCACGCGGCCTGCTGCCCCTCGCCGCTCAACGGCCTCCTCAAGAATCTTGACGCCGGCGCTGGTGCCGATCCGGTCGGCCCCCGCATCAAGCAGGGCCAGGGTGGTCGCAAGGTCGCGGATGCCGCCCGACGCCTTGATCTTGGCCCGGCCGGCCACGGCCTCCTTCATCAACCGGACATCCTCCACGGTCGCGCCGCCTGCCGCAAAGCCGGTGGAAGTCTTCACATAGTCCATGCCGGCTTCCACCGCGAGACGGCAGGCCGTGCGTTTCTCCTCTTGGGTCAACAGGCAGGTTTCGAGGATGACCTTATGTTCCACGCCCGGGGTTTCCCGCACGACTTCGGTCATGTCCCGTCTGACATAGTCGAGGTCGCCGGACTTGAGCCGGCCCACGTTCAAGACCATGTCCAATACCGTGGCGCCCAACGCCACCCCCTCTCGGGCTTCGGCCACTTTGGCGCCCGTGGTCTGGCCGCCAAGCGGAAAGCCGACGGGCATGCCGACACGGATGTTCGTGCCGCGGACCGCCGCCACGGCCTCTTCGATGTAGCAGGGGGGCACGAAGATGACAGTGAAGCCGAGCCGCTTGGCCTCGTCGCAGAGCCGCAGGACATCGGCCCTGGTGGTCTCCGGGCGAAGAATCGTATGGTCGATCAAGCCGGACAACCGATCTATGACTGTCATTATCCGCCCTCTCTCTCGATTGTCATCTGTGTTTGCGTCCAACAGGGTCGGCCGGCGGCGTGAACCGGGGCCGGCTCTATAAGCGGGCGCCGGCCATCCGCCGGAACGGCCGCTTCTGGAACTTCTCCACGGCGTGGTTATGCTCGTCCAGCGTCGAAGAAAAATGGTGGGTGCCGTCATTGCGCGACACGAAATACAGGTAGGCTGCGTTGGCCGGATACAAGGCGGCTCGGATCGACTGGGCCCCGGGACTGGCGATGGGGCCGGGCGGGAGTCCGCGCACCCGGTAGGTGTTGTACGGACTATGGTCGGACAGGTCCCGCTTGCGCAGGTTTCCGTCGAACTGCTCCAACCCGTAGATGACCGTGGGATCACTTTGTAGCGGAATCTTGCGCCGCAACCGATTGTGAAAGACCGCGGAGATCAGTTCGCGTTCCTCCCCCACGCTGGTTTCCTTTTCGATCACGGACGCAAGCGTCAGGACTTGGTGCGTCGTCATCCGCATGTCGGCCGCGCGCAGCCTCCAGGCCGGAGTGAAGACCTGCCACAGTTTCGAGACCATCGCGTGGATCAGGTCCTTGGCTTTGGTTCCCCTGGCGACATGATAGGTGTCCGGGAACAAATACCCTTCCAGGCTGGCGGCATCGATCTCAAGCGACCGGATGAACTCGCGGTCCGTGCAGAGCCGCCGGAATTCCCGCGCGTCGACCAGCTTGTCGATGTCGAGGACCTCCGCGATCTGGGCGATCGAGTAGCCCTCCGGCACCGTAATCGGATGCAAGACCACCTGGCCGGCGACCAATTTGTCGAGAATCTCCTGCGGTTTCATCCCCGGATTCAATTCGTACTCGCCCGAGATGATCCGCCGGTCGGCCGAGTGGGAACGCCCCAGCAGCACAAAACGGGAGCGGCTCTTGATGAGCCGCTCCCGTTCGAGCTGGGCTGCGACTTGCTGGAACGTCGCCCCCTCCGGAATCGTCACGATCTTCGGCAGGGCTTGGCGGGGATCGGTCGCGACCGGAGCGTCGGCCCATCGGGTCATCTGATAGCCGATGACACCCGCCACCAGGAAGGTCACGAGGATGATCAGCAGTATCAATCGTCCGTACATCGTCGGATCGGTTTCGCTTATCCGCTCGGCGCTCCCCCGTTCCACGAACCGTTATCGTCAATCGGCCAGTCTTCAACCGAGGGAGCGTCCGGCGTCGTGGATGAATCCGTGCGGGAGGCCCTGCTTGTCTGGCCGGCCAGGTAGCTTTGCAGCAGGATCGCCGCCGCGACGCGATCCACGACCTCCCTGCGCTTGGCGCGGCTGAGGTCCGCCTCGATCAGCAACTCTTCCGCGCTCTGGGTCGTATGGCGTTCATCCCAGGTCACGATCGGAACGGACAGCAGCGGCTGCAGGCGCCGGCGAAAGTCCTCGACCGCCGCGGCCTCCGGCCCCAACTCCCCCGTGGTGCGAATCGGCAACCCGAGCACGACCTCCCCCGCCTCATGCTCGCGCACGAGCGCCGCAATATGGGCGAGATCGGCTTCCAGCGTTCTCCGCCGATAGGTTTCCAGCGGTTGCGCCGTCCAGCCCAGCTCGTCGCTGAGCGCCACCCCGATCCGCTTGGTCCCGTAATCCAGCGCGAGGATCCGCTTGCCCATCAGCTTACTGTCCAAGCGCCTGCTCCACCAGCGGAAAGACCTTTTCGAGAGCGCGAGGCAACCCTTCCGGCTGCTTCCCTCCGGCCTGAGCCAGCTCCGGCCGCCCTCCTCCGGTCCCTCCGACTTCGACCGCCATGGACTTGATCAGCTCGCCGGCCTTGATGGACGCGGTCAGGTCCTTGGTCACGGCGACCAGCAGCGAGACTTTGTCGTCGCTCACGCCGCCGAGCGCCACAATTCCTGATTTGAGCTTATCACGGACCCGATCGGCCAGCGCACGCATGCCGTTCATGTCCATCCCGTCGGTCCGCTGCACATGCACCTGCACCGAGCCGATCGTGCGGACCTGTGCGTCGGTGGAGGCCCCGCTGGCCAGCTTGAGCTTCAGTTCCTCCAGTTCCCGCTCCTTTTCCTTCAACTGCGCCGCCAGTTTTTTCGTCCGGCCGACAAGATCGGACGGCGCGACCTTCAGGATCTCCGACAACTCTCGAACATCCGCCTCCAACCGTTTCAGCGCGGACAACGCGCCCACCCCCGTCTGCGCTTCGATCCGGCGCACTCCGGCTGCCACTCCGGTCTCCGACAAGATGCGGAAGAGACCGATCTCGCCGGTGTGGCGGCAATGGGTGCCCCCGCACAGTTCCTTGCTGAACTCCTCGATGGTCACGACCCGCACCTGTTCCCCGTACTTGTCCCCGAAGAAGGCCAGCGCGCCGGCCGCGACCGCGTCCTGAATCCCCATCACCTGCGTCCGCACCTGCTCATTGCGGCGGATCTGGTCGTTGACGATCGCTTCCACTTCGTCGATGTCCCTGCCGGACAGCGCCTTGAAGTGGGCGAAGTCGAACCGCAGCCGATTCGGGGCGACCAGCGAGCCATATTGCTTGACATGCGGCCCCAACAACTCGCGGAGGGCGGCATGCACGAGATGCGTCGCCGTATGGTTGCGGGCCGCGTCTTGTCTCGTATTGGCCCGCACCTGTGCCTGGAGCCGATCCCCTTCGCGCACGAGACCGCTCTGGACCTTCCCCTTGTGCACGAACATCGTGGGAAGCGGCTTGACGGTTTCCGTGATCTCAATACGGCCCTCCGGCCCCACCAGCACCCCTTGATCCCCGACCTGCCCGCCGCCTTCCGCGTAAAAGGGCGTGACATCAAGGACGCATTCGATCTCGTCACCGGCCGCTGCTTCCTTGACAAGGCGGTCGCCCTTCAAGATGGCTTGCAGCACGCTCTCGCTCTGCAACCGTTCATACCCGACGAACTGCGTGGCCGGCACCCGTGCCGACAGTTCCGCCAACATCGGGCTCACGGCCTCCGACTCGAACGAAGCGGATTTCCGCGCCCTTGCCCGCTGTTCGTCAATGGCCCGGTCAAACCCCTCCTGATCGACGGCCAGGCCCTGCTCGCGACAGGCTTCCGCGATCAAATCCATCGGAAAGCCGTAGGTATCGTAGAGCTTGAAGACGTCCGAACCGGCCAGCACCGGCTGGTCGGCGGCTTTGGCCTTCGCCACCATGTCGTTGAGGATGGGCAGGCCTTGATCCAATGTGGCGATGAACCGCTCTTCTTCTCCTTGCGTCACCTCCGTGATCGTGCCTGCCGCGGCGCGCAGCTCCGGATAGAACGATCCCATGGAGAGCGCCACCGAACCGGTCAGATCGTACAAGAACGGTTCCGAGACACCCAACAGGCGACCGTGGCGGGCCGCACGCCGGAGAATCCGACGCAGCACATAGCCCCGTCCTTCGTTCGAGGGCAGAATGCCGTCGGCCACCAGAAAGGCGATGGCTCGCAGATGGTCCGCGATCACACGCATCGACCGGTCGCCGGCCAGGCTCGCCCCGTACCGCCGGCCGGTCCTGGTCCCAATCGCGTCAAGAATCGGCGCAAAGACATCGGCGTCGTAGTTGCTGTGTTTCCCTTGGACGACCGCGGCCAGGCGCTCCAGTCCCATGCCCGTATCGATGCTCGGTCTGGGAAGCGGCTGCCGTTCGCCCCTGTCGTTTTGGTTGAACTGCATGAACACCAGGTTCCAGATCTCGATCACACGGTCGCCGTCGCCGTTCGGCCGGTCGTCGCCTGGCACCGCCGCTCCCTGGTCGAAGTGAATCTCGGAGCAGGGGCCGCAGGGACCCGTGTCCCCCATCTGCCAGAAATTATCCTTCTCGCCGAACCGCATGATGCGTTGGTCCGGCATGCCGATTTTTTTCCACAGAGTTGCCGCGTCGTCGTCATCCTTATAGACCGTGACCCAGAGGCGATCCTTGGCCAGTCCGACCTCCCTGGTCAGGAACTCCCATCCGAACTCGATGGCCTCGGCCTTGAAATAGTCCCCGAACGAGAAGTTGCCGAGCATCTCGAAAAAGGTTTGGTGCCGCGCCGTGTAGCCGACATTTTCCAGATCGTTGTGTTTTCCTCCGGCCCGCACACACTTCTGCACCGTGACCGCCCGCTTGTAGGCCCGGCTCTCCTCGCCGAGGAACACCCGCTTGAATTGGTTCATCCCGGCGTTCGTAAACAACAAGGTCGGGTCCGCCTGGGGAATCAAGGGCGAACTGGCCACCGCCTGATGGCCCTGCCGCTCGAAATAGCGGAGAAACGCCTGGCGGAGGGCTGCTGTCGTGTGATTCATGAAACGATCCTTCCGTAAGTCCGGCTATTCGCCGGAGGCGTCATCGCGGCGCCGGCGTTCCGCATCTATAGTTTCCGCTATAGTTTCCGCGATCAGATCCTCATCAAACCCGCGCTGCCGCAGGACAGAGGCAAGCCGGGCCGGCGAGACGGTCCGGCCCCCTTTTTGTTGTTGCCTGACAAGCTGTCCCGCCAGTTTCCGTTCGGTACCGCGCCCATACAGATGGGCCAGCGTCTCGGCGACCAAGGGTTCATCGAAGCCCTTGGCCAACAATTCGGCTTCGAGGGCCGGCCGGGCCATCGGGCGCCGCAGCACCCGCGACTCGGCCCATCGAAAGGCGAAGGAACGGTCATTCAGGTAGCCGAGCTCGATGCAACGTGCGACGGTCTCCCGAACGGTTTTCTCCGGCATCCGCTGCCGTTGCAAATAGCGCGTGAGCTGCGCGGCAGTCCGATCGCGCTGTGACAGATACGTGAATGCCAGGTGAATGGGATCGCGCCGGGGGGCGATCATGCGCCCCCGAGAGGACGAGTCCTTCATGGCATCACGGACATTGTCGGCCTTGCCAGGTCGCGCCATCACGGACGAGCGTCACCCCCGCAGCGCGTGCGGCCGCCTCTCTTTCTCCTCGCCCTTCGCGTCGGCCTTCTTCTCGTGTTTGTCGTCCTTGTCCGACCGCTTGTCGGGCGCCTTGGCTCCGACCCCCGAGGATTCGCGGATTCGATGCTCGATATCGCGGGCGATGGCCGGATTGTTTTTCAGGAAATCCCGGACCTGCTCCCGCCCCTGGCCCAACCGCTCGCCTTTATAGGAATACCAGGCGCCGGATTTCTCCAAAACCCGCTTCTCGACGCCGAGGTCGACCAGCTCGCCCATTTTCGAGATGCCTTCCGCAAACATGATGTCGAATTCCGCCTGCTTGAACGGCGGCGCCATCTTGTTCTTCACCACCTTGACCCGGACACGGCTGCCGGTCACGTCGGTGCCTTCCTTGATCGATTCAATCCTTCGGATGTCGAGCCGAACAGAGGAATAGAATTTGAGGGCGTTCCCGCCGGTGGTCGTCTCCGGATTGCCGAACATCACCCCCAGCTTCATGCGAATCTGGTTGATGAAAATGACCATCGTCTGGGACTTGGAGATCGCCGCGGTCAATTTCCGCAGGGCCTGCGACATCAGTCGCGCCTGCAAGCCCATGTGGGCGTCACCCATTTCCCCTTCGATTTCCGCGCGCGGGACCAGGGCCGCTACGGAGTCGATCACCAGCAGATCAACGGCCCCGCTGCGAACCAACGTCTCCGCGATTTCCAGCGCCTGCTCCCCGGTATCGGGCTGCGAGACCAGCAGGTCGTCCGTGTTGACTCCCAATTTGCGCGCGTAGCCGAGGTCCAGCGCATGCTCGGCGTCGATAAACGCAGCAATGCCGCCGGCCTTCTGCGCTTCGGCGATCACATGCAACGACAAGGTTGTTTTGCCCGACGATTCTGGGCCGAAGATCTCGATGACCCGGCCCCGGGGCAAGCCACCGATGCCCAACGCAATGTCCAACGACAGGGAGCCGGAGGACACGACCGGGGCATCCACGATCACCTCCGCGGTGCCGAGCTTCATCACCGCCCCCTTGCCGTACTGTTTCTCGATTTGGGACAGGGCCAGATCCAGCGCGCGTTTCTTGTCGTCTTTTTCGGCCATTCCAGGCTCCTTCGTTGGGATCAAAATCGTCGAATTATACCCGACACGGTCGTGAAAAACCTAGCGCCGATGCCGGATGGATGCTCCTTCTCTCCTCATGCGGATGCGGGCGGAACGTGGTACAGTGTGGCCGTCGCTCCTCAGTCCGTACAAACATGCGCACAGGTGTTTTTCCGATCCAGACGACTCGGTTTCTCCTGTTCGTCCTCGTCCTGTTTCTGTACACGGCCGGCGTCCAGGCCAAACAGTCTGGTCCGGCCCCGCCTGATTCACAACAGACAGGGCCGTCGGTGATCATGGTGCATGCCGCTGCTCCGCTGGCCCTGCTCAAGCCGGCGTTGGATGAGTTGGACGCGGCGTGGCGCCAACGGACAGGCGACCGCTGGACGGCTCTTTCCCAAGGAGCCGGCTTTATCAAATATGCGTGGAAGCGGGAACGGGCAGAATGGGCCGTCAGAGGAAACCAGGTTGACTTCAGCCTGACGATCACCTTCACGGCCGATACCGCCACATCACCGGAAAGCAAGACCGTCGCTTCCTGCGGACACAGTCCGGCGGGCCGAGCGCCTGGCAGGGTCGTCGCGCGTATCACATCCGTCCTGTCATGGGGACCGCAATACAATGTGCAGGCTTCCAGCAAGGTGACCTCCGTGCAGGCCGTTGCGCCCTGCCTTCGCGAGCCGGACCGGGCGGACCTGGCTCCCACGGTCGCCTACCTCCTGCGTGCCGACCTCCAGCAGGCGCTTCCGATCCTCAACACTCATATTCAACGCCAATTCCAATTCAAGGAACCGGCCCAGAAGGCCTGGACCATCCTGCAACGTCCCGTGGCGGTCGATGATCGGCAACACCAGACGCTCCTCCTCGACCCTCGAGAAACCAGGGCCGGGCTCATTGAAGGACAGGACAGCCAGTTGAAGGCGGCGATAGGATTCATGGTGCTTCCCCGACTGACGAACGGGCAGGTCGCGACTTCCGCCGCAGTCTCACTTCCCCCTCTCAAGACCACGCCTCCCCCGGATGGATTCCACCTCTCACTGGACGTCCCGCTTCCCTACGAAGAGGCCAACCAACAACTGACCCAACGGCTCGTGGGACAAACCTATGGAACGGACCCTGGCACGATCACCATTCGACAGGTGCATTTCTATCCGGCCGGTGAAAAGGCCGCGCTTGAGATGACCCTGGACTTGGCCGGCCTTGCGCCGATCACGCTCCTGATGCAAGGCAAGCCACGATACGAGCCGGAGACCCAAACAGTCCGTTTTGCTCATTTCGATTACCAGATCAAGAATCGCTCCATGCTGACCGATTTCGCGGAGTCACTGCTGCATGAGGAATTCCGCCATTGGTTGGAACAAAGTGCGACCATTCCCCTGGCGGATAGACTGGAGGAGGCACGGCAGCAATTAGAAGCCGGCCTCAACCGCGATGTGGATGGCGGGACGCTCCAAGGTCGCATATCCACATTGCGTCTCGTGAGCCTGACCATGAAGCCTACGCTGGTCCTTGGTCGCTTCACCGCCGAAGGCGAATTGCATTACCGTGTGCGAAGCCAGCAGTGTCCCCGCTAACCGTCTTCCCTGGGAACGACTACCATGTGCATGTGACAGACCCGTCGCATGACCGATCTGAACCGCTGCGAGCAAGAACCCTGATTGTCCAACGAAACGGCGACATGCTATAGTGTTAGTTCCTTTATTTGAATTCTG
Source organism: Nitrospiraceae bacterium (assembly GCA_035457545.1). GTDB lineage: Bacteria > Nitrospirota > Nitrospiria > Nitrospirales > Nitrospiraceae > Nitrospira_G. The sequence goes on along the minus strand of DATIBM010000102.1, from coordinate 4,863 downwards.
TTTCGATTCCATTCAGCGCTTGCGTGGCGGTGTAGCTCAGTTGGTAGAGCAGCGGACTCATAAGCCGCGGGTCACCCGTTCAATCCGGGTCACCGCCACCATACCAACCTTCGGTTGAGCCAGCCGCTCTTCATCGTTGTATCGTAATCGACGCGGCTGGAGAATCACCTCCAGGGTTTTGTTCTGCAGATCCTCTTGCTTCAATCTCTTCGTGTGAACCGGCGGCTCATCGGGCGAAGCCCTCTTCATGGTTGCCGCCGGAGAAACCCCTTCATTCGATCTTCATCTGCTATAACGACCGACCTTCGGTTGAGCCAGCCGCTCTGAAAGACCTACCAGCGCGATGCTACGTCTTTTCTTCGGTTCGGACGAACAGATCGAACGGACAACATCACACCGCTTGCGGCGCGGCCACTTTGCCAAAACCCCCGCCACCAGGAATCGGCCCGCTTTTCAACCCTCCGTTTGACCTGTACCTGCCGCTCTAAAAACCGGAGATGGGCCTCAAGCGACCGGATGGATCGTTGCAGATCCATCACCTGCTGATTGAAACCTTGATTCGCTATCATCACATCCTCCTTTCCTGCGCAATCGCGAGAGACTATTCACAATGACGAATGACGCCGACAACAACTCCTTCAATGTGAAATTCATCGGTAGGATGAACGGGAATCGGCCGCATGGCAGCGTTGGCAGGATGCAGTTCGATATGCTCCCCCCTTCGAACAAACGTCTTGATGGTCGCCTCCCGATTGAGCAGAGCGATCACGGTCTGCCCATTCCGGGCCGTGTGTTGTTTCCTGACTACCACGTAATCTCCAGGCAGGATGCCCTCATCGCGCATCGATTCCCCCTTGATCTTCAGGACCATCGTGCCGCCTGCCTCCACCATCGACTGAGGAACCTCCACAAAGTCCGATTGGGCAATCGGTTCGATCGGATGTCCCGCCGCCACGACCCCCGCCATCGGCAGCACGCGTTTTTCAGCCAGTTTTTTCAGAACCACGTCCACCACACCGGGAATGCGACGCGTTCCTCCTTCATAACGGGTCACGGTCATCCTGGTTGTCCGTAACTCCCTGGCCAACTCCTCCTGGGTCAGCCCGAGAGCCTGGCGACGGCGTTTAAGTTCATCCGGCTTCATGTGTATCCAATGGTTACATCTTTTGCAGCCGCTGTCAAGTCCCTGTTTTCTGTCGGGTGATACACTTTTCAAAACCCTTCGGCGACCAGTCGTAAGACATCACCCATCAGGCCTTGCCGCCATGGCGGCCACTCTGTTCAGAAGACCGGCCGGCGACCGATAAGAGACCGACACGATGATGACCCGCCTCCCAGCCATGGCACAAGCCAGCCTCACCAGGCCATCCCATGCGGGAAGGCGCATTTTTGCCGCGGCCCTGGGAACCACCTCCGCAACCGTCTGGTTCCTCATCGCCCTGTCCCTCTGGCACGCACAGGTTCCCAGGACCTGGTTGCAGGACCTCCTTTTGTTGACCGGCGGCTTGTTCGCCTTTCTGGTTCCCTGCGCCCTGGTTTGGGTTATCGTCCACGGTTATGACTGGGCCAAGGGCTTCCGCCGCTGACTTCCAATCCCTTCTCCTCCTCTGATTAGCTCCTCCGGATTCGGATCAGGCGGCGCCAGTTTTTCAGCCCTCCTTCTGATCGACATCGCCACCACGCCCAGGAGAAATGTTCATCGTAACCCTCCTTGTCATTGTTCTTGACAAATAAACTCAACTTTATATATAGTCCCCCATCTCAACAGGCCATGCCTACTCTTCACACATCACGACCACCCATGTCACACAACCGATTCCTTGCCGTCCTCCTTCTCATCCTGGCCACACGCCTGCTCGACGCCGGGCCGCTCCTGGCCTGGCAATGGGTCCCGACGGATGCTGAGATCCAGGCCTACCGAAAGAGCTGGAATCCTTTTTCCGAAGGCCCTCTTCTCATGCAATCGGTCGATATCCATCCGCAAGGCCAGCTTTCGGTCCGGCCATTCGTGTTCTCTCAGATCAGCGAGCATAGTTATGGGAATCAACTCTCCTTCGCCACCGATCGTCGCGACAGTCCCGTCAGCCTCTATTCGGTCTCCCCGCTCGTCACCGCCACCTACGGTTTGACGAACCACCTCGAGCTTGGCGTCGCCACCTCCCTCATCAGTTTTTGGGCCAAGGATTCGGCCGGCGGTTGGACGACCGATACGGGGATGGGAGATCTCTCCTTGATCCTCAAATATCGGCCGGTGGTCCAGGATCCCGACAGCGCCCGACCGTCCGCGACGCTGTACACGCAGGTCGTGCTCCCGACCAGCCGGTGGGCGGGCACCGAGCGACCGCCGGGAGGGTTTGCCCCGCTGGGCCGATTGCCGGCCACCAGATTCGGTGAGTACGGGGTGACGGAGGGCCTTACCTTCAGAAAGAACCTCCGACCGTTCCGAATCAGCGGCGGTGTGTTTTATACCTATGCCGCCCCAGGCAGCGACGCCGGCCAAACGACCTATACCGGCGATATCGTCAATACCAGGCTTATATTCGAGCATTTTCTGAATGACGAGAAGGGTCTCGCCTATAACCTCGAATTCGTGACCTTCCACACCTTAACTTGGCGGCTGGACGGGCAAGCGATTAATCGCGGCCCAAGCAACGGCTCCACCGTGATCGGAGTCGAGCCGGCCATTCAATGGCGCTTCTCCGATGCCTGGGTGGGAGCCGTCGGCGTCCTCTTTACGGCGGCGGGGCAGAATACACTGGATGCGTTCTATCCGAATTTTTCCATTCAATGGTACTGGAACAAGGGCGCTAAGGTGATCATGAGATGAGCACACATATTGGGACAACCTGGAGGAGAGCCATGGGGAACCGTCAACCGATCGGTCAGTGGAATGACCAAGAAGCCGAAGACACCATCCTGCGAAGCTTGCAAGGGCTTCGCTACGGATCGGTCGAAATCATCGTGCATGACTCGCGGATCGTCCAGATTGAGCGCAAAGAAAAACTCAGATTCGACACAAACCAGGCACGTGCCAGCATGAAAAGCGCGGGGTGATCGCTTATCGACCCTGAAGGCAGCCGCCGCCCAGCATCCACTGGAGGTGCGGCCTTCGCACATTGACAGCCGACCAGGTGAGCTGACCGGACAACCGGAGGTTCCCATGTCACGGAGGATCTTCAGACATGAGAACGTCCGGTGTGTGGTTTCTCGTTTTCTTTATCCTTCCATCAATCATCGGCCCTACCCCATCTGCGGAGGCTGTCGAAGAAGGACAGCTCGTGAAGAAGGAAGGCCGGTGGGAATACTACTCCGCTGAGGATCCCGGGTTGAAATATCTCTACCTCAAGGGGATCATCACTCAGGACGAATACGAGAAGGGGCTCAAGGTGCTGGAAGCCAAAGAGTTCGCGTCGAAGCCGAACTACAGTATCGATGTGAACAACGGGCTCAACATCCGCGTCGGGTCGAAATTCCTGCTGAAGATGCGGCTCCTCACCCAAGTCCGCTACACCTACAGCGATTACAATGACGCCTGGGGGACGATCGGAGATTCCAGAAATCCGGAAATTCTCGGCGGCCAGGTCGAGTATCGAGCCGTCAGGAAGCAGAGCGACTCCAGCCAGTTCTCGGTTCCCCGCGTCCGTCTGCAGTTCATGGGGTATGCCTTCGATCCGGACTTCCGCTACAACATCTCCTGGGCCTTCGATCAAACCACCTGGGATCAGGAAGGGGGTAGCGGAAGGGCCGGCCTCCTGGACGCCTATATTTCTTCGTGGCACATCCCCTGGGCGACGGTCCAGATCGGCCAGCAGCGCGTCTGGTTCAATCGCGCCCTGATCAGCTCGACCGCCACCTCAACCTTCGCGGACAATCTGATTGTCCAGAATGCGTTTGCGGCCAACCTCCAAAGCAGCCGCGACATCGGGATCACGGTGTTGACCGACGAAGACAAATACAAATTCAATTACGCCTTCGGGATCTGGGGAGGAGTCGGGGCAAATCTGGCGCGAGAGGGCACAGCCGTCAGCCAAAACGTGCTGCCTCAAACCGGAACACCGGGAGCGCCCGGAGCCGCGACCACTCGCACCTACAACTATGACACCCGCTTCATGACCGGCGAGCTGATGTACACGGCCCGGCTGCTCTACAAAATCTCGGGCAATCCCGGATATGGCCAAGGAGACATTCTGAACTCGCGGATCCCCCAAGCGGCGATCGCGTTCGGCTACGCGTACAACCCGGCTCAAAATTATCTGAGCTCAATTCGCTCCGACATCGTGGAGCGGGCTTACCGCCAGCGTGTGGCGAAAGCCTACAACGGCCGGCTGCTGGCCGGAGGCATCTACGATTTCCAAACGTATGAAGTAGACTTTATTGCGAAGTATCAAGGCTGGTCGCTCCAGGCCGAAGGCTATTACCGCCATCAGCGAGTGCGGAGCACGGACAGTGGTACCCAACCCTTCGACCTCAACACAATCCCGCCGGCACAGTTCCTCGGCCCTCCTGTCAATCTCGGCCAAGCCTGGGGCTATTACGTGCAGGTTGGCAAATATGTCATTCCCCGAAAACTCGAACTCGCCCTGCGGTACGGCTTCATGGACCCGTCCACACAGCAGACTCATGACTTGGTCAAAGAATTCGGCGCCGCAATCAACTATAGCTTCGACGGCACCTACAACAACCGGCTCGTCATCGACTATTCGAACATCACGATGGGAAGCGGCGGTCGGGCGCCCGACCGGTTTCCATTTGAAAGCGAACCGGGCTTCGGACGAGACCTGATCGAAAATCGGATCAACGTGCAGTACCAGTTTTATTTCTAATCATTCCTCCAGCACCAGGAGACCGATCATGAGACGATAC
>DATIBM010000101.1:0-9523 GCA_035457545.1 Nitrospiraceae bacterium | reverse complement strand
GGTCCCGCGGGCTCCTCGCATAAGGGTCTAGCGGAGCTGTTCGAGGACCGAAGCCATGAGGAGCGGGAACATGATCTCATGGTGGCCGATGAGCGAGTAGCCCGTCCCGCCTTTTTGCGTCGGTCGCTTCACGACGTTGGTCAGCGGGCGGTAGTGCGGGATGAAATCCATATTGACGGTGGTGATGTTCGTGAGGGAGTGGCCGAGATTCCGGCCTAGCGTGACCGCCTTGAGAAAGACCTCCGGCAAGATCACCGCCGACCCCAGATTGATATAGACTCCACCTTCCATTCCGGCCACCACTGCCGTCAGCTTCCTGAAATCTACCAACGAGCAGGCGCCGATCGCCGCGCCGTCCGCGGAGGGATGCATGTGGATGATGTCGGTCCCGATCGCCACGTGAACCGTGACGGGGACACCGAGGCGGGTCGCGGTCGCCAGCACGCTCAGCGAGCGGTGTGGGAACAGCCTCTTCCTTGAATCGATGTAAGCCCCCACGCCCTCGCCCAACCCAAGGCCGTTCCTGGCTCCCAGCGCAATCGCCTCATTGAGCAGACGTCCCGTTTCCTCGGCCATCCCGAAGCGGCCAGAATCGATCTCCGCTTCCACATCCTCGGAGGTCTGACCCAATAGCGCGATCTCAAAATCATGGATGATCCCGGCGCCGTTGAGGGCAATGGCCGTGAGGATGCCGCGCTCCATGAGATCAATGACCAGCGGGCTCAGCCCGACCTTGATCGGGTGGGCGCCCATTCCGAGAATGACCGGGCGTCGACGGCGTTGAGCACGCGCAATCGACTGTGCGACGGCCCGGAGCGTCTTGACGGCGAGGATATCGGGCAGATGCTCAAGGAATTGAGTGAATCGGCCTCCGGTTTTCCATGGCATGGCAAAGTCGGCGATGCGCACCTTGCTGTGTCGCCGCTGAAGCGGATAGGTCTTGAGCCGGCTCACATCGATCGGCATGACGGGCGGGCGCGGGCGGACGGATGCGGGAAGCTTACCGGGGCGTCGTGGCAAAGAGGTCTTCCTCGATCAACTCGCAGAGGACATGCCCGAGCGTGATATGGCACTCCTGGATGCGGGCGGTCACAGTGGAAGGCACGACGAAGCGGTACTCCACGAGCGAGGCCAGCTTCCCGCCTTGATGGCCGGTCCAGCCGACGGTGACGAGGCCGCATTCGCGGGCTGCCTCCGCGCCCTTCAGGACATTCGGGGAGTTGCCGCTGGTGCTGATGGCGATGGCGATGTCGCCCTTGTGGCCGTGGGCGCGGACTTGCCGGGCAAATATATCGTCGTAGGTGTAGTCATTGGCGATACAGGTCAGCGCCGCCATGTCCGCTCCCAAGGCGAGCGCGGGCAGCGGGCGGCGATCCTTGTGGTACCGTCCCACGAATTCCGCCGCGAGATGCGAGGCGTCCGTGGCGCTGCCGCCGTTGCCGAAGAGCAAGACTTTATTGCCTTCTCGGAAAGCTCGCGCCATGACCCCGGCGAGTTCCGCGATGCGGTCGGCGTGTTCGCGCACGAAGCGGCGCTTGACCTCGGCGCTGTCGTCGAACCGTTCGATGATGCGAGTCTTCATCCGGGCGCCATTCTAGGAAAGGCGTCCCACCCTGTCAAACTCAAGGCTTCGTCGAGGGCGGGGCGGCCGATGCGGGGTGCCTGGCGATCACGTTCATCGCCAATGCGATCATGGAGCCGACATCGGAGACCGTGGCCGGCAGCACCAATGTGTTGCTTGACTTGGCCAGTTCACCGAACTTGGCAATGTATTGCTCGGCGACGCGAAGCTGGAGCGCTTCGAATCCGCCGGGCACCTGGGTGGATTCGGCCACCTTCCGAATCCCTTCCGCCGTCGCCGTGGCGATCGCCAAGATCGCCTGGGCCGCGCCCTCCGCCTCGTTGATCTGCTGTTGCCGCTTCGCCTCGGACGCCTTGATGACCTGCTGCTTCTCGCCCTCGGCTTCATTGATCGCCGCATCCCGCTGGCCTTCGGAGGTGAGCACCACGGCCCGCTTTTCCCGCTCGGCCCGCATTTGCTTCTCCATGGCGTTGAGGACATCCTTGGGCGGGGTGATGTTCTTGATCTCGTACCGCAGCACCTTCACGCCCCAGGGCTCGGAAGCCTTGTCGAGTTCATTCACCACCTGCACGTTGATGTTCGTCCGTTCCTCGAAGGTGCGGTCGAGATCGATCTTGCCAATCTCGCTGCGGAGGGTGGTCTGTGCGAGCTGCGTCAGCGCGAACTGGTAATCGGAAATGCCATACGACGCCCGTTCCGCGTTCAAGACCTTGAGGTAGAGCACTCCATCGACGCCGACCTGCACGTTGTCCCGGGTGATGCAGACCTGTTCCGGAATGTCGATGGCGGTTTCCTTCAGGGAATGTTTGTAGCGCACCGTGTCGATGAACGGCACCAGGATGTGAAAGCCCGCGTTCAGGGTCTTATGGTACTTGCCCAATCGCTCGACCACGAATGCGCTCTGTTGCGGCACGACGCGGGCGGTCTTGGCGATCGTGACGACCACGAGGATCGCCAGGATGAACATGACGAACAATCCACCGGACATGGTCGTTTCCTCCATGATAGCGAGCCTGTTCCGTTCAACCTGGCGTGACCCAGAGGGTCAGGCCGTCCACCCGTTCAACCCGGCAACGCTGGCCCTTCGTGATCTCCATCGATCCGCCGTTTTTCGCCGACCATGCAGAGCCGCGAAGTTCCACCTTCCCAATCCCTCCTGTCGCGATCGCTTCCAACGCAACCGCCTGTTCTCCGATGAGGGTATCTACTTCGCTGGACGGGGCCGCGCGTTTCATCATCCCGAGCAGCCGGCCTCGGAACAGGACCAGCGAGAGCACCGCCAGGACCGAAAAGAGCAGCCACTGTGTCCAGTCGGGAAGAGCCAGTCCCAGCCCGAGCACCGATCCCACGACGAGCGCGGAGAGTCCAAAGAACAGGATGTAAAATCCACCCGGCGTGACCAGCTCGGCTCCCAGGAGCGCGAGTCCCACGAACATCCAGTGCCACCACAACATTGACGCCTCAAGAAATCATGATAGGCCGGGAGAAACGAAGGGGTGCCTGAATCGGCGACCTGTGGACGGGTGCGGTGCGCTCGACAGCGGTCAGTCTAGTCACGTCCGGCGAAACGGTCAAGGCGCAGGAAGTTTTTAGCACCGGCATGCCGCGACCACAGAAGAGAGAAGACGGGACAGGCAGCGCCGGCAGGGCTGAGCAGTCGTTGATCGATGGAAGGACCGGTGTTATAGTCCGCGCTCCATGGCCGCCGAGTTTCCGGTCAAAGCGCTCCTGTGCGGTTTCGGCAGCGACGTCGAGGCAGCCGCGCATCTGATTAACCGGTTGAAGCCGGACGTCCTCTGCTTTTTCGCCCCTGCATCAGGCAAGCCGCTCATCGAACAGCAGGTTCAACCGAAGCTGGCGCAAATGCCCCGCCGTTGGGACATCATCGTGACACCCGATTCGCAGGAGTTTTCCGCCTCCTATCATGCGCTCATCCGTGCCCTTCCGCCGCTGCTCCAGACCTGGGAGGTCCACCGGGGGGAATTGGTCGTCGCCTGGGCGGATACCACGCCAGCCATGGTCGGGGCGCTTGTCCTGGCCGGGCTCGACAAGGTCTCTCGCGTCGTACAACTTGTGGAACTGCCGTCGGCGGCGGGACCCGCCGATGCCTCGCCGGTTGGAACACCGGAGGAGCAGTGGAAGTGGATACAGGGAAATCCCTGGGACGAGGGAGCGGCCGGGGTCCGCAAGGAGGCGAGCGGGCTGTTCAACCGAGGCTCGTACGAAGCGGCGGCCTATCTGTTCAAGCAACTCGAACTGCGGGTGAGCGGCGGGCAGAAGCCGCTCTATCGCGCGTTCGCCGATTTGGCGGAGGGCTATGGGCTGTGGCATCGGTTCCAGTACCGTCCGGCATGGGATAAGTTGAAGACCGCGCATAAGGCGCTGGAGATGGCCTCGGTTTGGGGCGGTCCCTCGGGGCTCAAAGAACTGATCCCGGCGGTCAAGGCCAATGCCGGCTTTCTCGAACGGCTGGTCCTCGACCCGCAAGAGGTGAAGGAGCAGGCGGCCTTGGATCTGTTGGCACAGGCTCGGCGCCGGGCCGATCAGCAGGGGGATAGCGAGGGAGCCATGGTCGCGCTGGTCCGCGCGCTGGAAGCTTTCGCGCAACGGCAACTGTTCAAGCAATACAAGATCAAGACCTGGGACGTGCAGCCGGAGCAATTGCCGGAGGCATTGCGAGAAACCTGCCGCGCCTGCTATCTCGATGACGTGGACGGCAAGTACAAACTGCCGCTCTATGCACAATTTCGCGTACTCGCCGGCTTGGGCGATCAGATGGGACAGGCGTTTCTTGCGCAATGGCCGAAGATGAAACCGTTGCTGGACGCGGCGAACCAGGGAGTGCTGGGCCATGGGTTCGAGCCGGTGAAGCCGGAGCGATTCCACCAGCTCTATGAAATCGTCATGAAACTGGTCGGAGTCCCGGAGACCTCGCTGCCGAAATTTCCCGTGCTGAACGTGTGACGCGTGGCACGCACCCACTCGATCGATATTCGCATCTATTATGAGGATACCGATTGCGGCGGCGTGGTGTATTATGCGAACTACCTCAAGTACTTCGAACGGGCGCGGACGCACTATCTCGAATCGAGAGGGATATCCGTCACCGAGCAATTGCAGCAGGGCACACAGTTTGTGGTGGTCCATGCCGAGCTGGATTGCCGAGCGCCGGCCCGGTATGGGGAGACCTTGACGATTGAGACGCGCCTGGCCGAGGTGACGAGGGCCTCGCTGACCTTTGCGCACGTCGTCCGCGAGCGCACGAGCCAACGGGTCGTGGTCAAGGGGTCAGCCAAGCTCGCGGCGACCGATCTCGCGGGTAAAGTCAAACGGATGGACCAGTCGCTGGCCGACCAGCTTCAGGACCGATAGGAACGACGCCAATGGAAAAATTAGGAACGTGGTTGGCCATCGCCGGCGTCGCGATTGGATTCGTCGTGCTGGCCTGGTTGTTGTTTTCCGAGGGGCCGAAAGACAAGAAGGGCAAGAAGCCGTAAGTTCCCCTTCGGTATTCGTCAGCTCTCAGCCGAGCCGTGCGGACATTTCGTCAATGGTCCCTTCCATGTCCCGTTCGCTCCGCATCACGATCGCAACAATTCGGCCTGTCATCACCATCAGTGCTTGTACTTCCGCTCGGCCTTCCTTATCTTGAGCGACTGCTGTCTTGAAACCGGAAAAAAGGTCGTCGTGAATCTGTCCGCTTGGAACGCCAAGCTGCGTGATTGGCAGAGCCGCGCCGTGGCGGCGGTCTTGACCCATCACAGCCCGGACTTTCTTGCGACTGCGACGCCCGCGGCGGGGAAAACGCGGTTCGCCCTGCGGATCGCCCATCAATATCTGGCCGACCGGGCGGTCAGCCGCGTGCTCGTCATCTGTCCGACGAATCATCTGCGCGGGCAATGGGCGGCAGCAGCCGGCCAGGTGGGGATTCAACTGGACCCGGCGCTCACGAACGACCAGGCCTGCGAGGCGCGCGACTACCATGGCGCGGTCGTGACCTATCAACAGGTCTGTCTCGCGCCGGCCTTGTTCCAACGGGCCTGCCGGAACCGGCGAACGTTGCTGATCTTCGATGAGCTGCACCATGCGGGCGACGGCAAGGACTGGGGCCGGGCCTTGCGGGAGGCGTTCAGCGAGGCGGCGTTTCGCCTCGCGCTCTCCGGCACGCCCTTTCGCTCCGACAACAATCCGATTCCCTTCGTCCGGTACGAGCAGGGAGAGAGCCAGGCCGACTTCGCCTACGGCTACGCCGAAGCGATCCGCGAAGGCGTCTGCCGTCCGATTCTGTTTCCGAGTTATGAGGGCGAACTGACCTGGCTGTCGGACGGTCGCGAGCATCGGGCCACGTTTGAGGATGGATTGACGGCCGAACGACAGCGAGAGCGGCTCAAGACCGCCTTGCTGCAGGAGACCTGGCTGGGGCCGGTGATCGCCGACGCCCATGCCGAATTGACCCGGCTTAGGAAGCAAGAGCAGCCGGACGCGGGCGGCCTGATTATCGCCATGAATCAGGACCATGCCAGGCAGGTGGCGGAATTAGTCGGCCGAGTCACGGGAAGCCGCGCCTTTGTGGCCGTATCCGACGATCCAGCCGCCTCCAGGACGATCGAAACCTTCGCGCAACATCCGAAGCAACAATGGCTCGTTGCTGTGAATATGGTCAGCGAAGGCGTGGACATTCCACGCCTTCGCATCGGCATCTACGCCACGAACGTGTTGACGGAGATGTATTTCCGCCAAGTTGTCGGGCGATTTGTCAGGATGCAGGAGGGGATTCCGCGCCCGCAGCGGGCCTGGCTCTACCTGCCGAAGGACGAGACGCTCGTGCACTATGCCAAACGGATCAAGGCCGAACGGGACCATGTCTTGGAAGAGGTCATGCCGTCCGTGCAACGGACCCTGTTCGGCACCGTCGCCACCTCGCTGAAAGAATATGTGCCGTTGAATGCGGTGGCCCGAATGGATGCCTTGATCGGCGAGGACGAGGCGGAGCCAGAGAAAAGCACAGGAACCACGGAAACGGCCGTCTCGCTGCATGACCGCAAGGTCCAGCTTCGGGATCTCCACCGGGATTTGGTCGGAACGGTCGCGCGCGAGACCGGAATCGACCATCGCCGGCTCAATGCGGAACTTATCAAACGCACCGGCGGGCGGGTCGATCAGGCGACCGTGCGGCAACTGGAGCGGCGGATCGCCCTGCTGGAACGGTGGCGGGACTCCGGCTTTGACGGAGCGCGGACATGATCGTGACAACCTGCGCCGGACGTTGCGTTGAATAGCCGAACGAAGAGGCTGCCCTCGCCGGTCTAGAATCCTGAGCTGCCGCGACCCGCCTTGCCGCGCCTCTCTTTGATCAACCGGGCCAGTGTCTGATCGTCGCTCAGGCGCACTGACGAACCGCCCTCTGCAGGCGGCGCGACCCGTCCTCGGGCCGCGTCTTTCGTGATGCCGGCCGGGCAGCCGATCTCTTTGCATCGCTTTGGTGTGAAGCGGGACGGAGGCTCGCCGTCGAAGGTCACGCGCTGCTTCGGATTGCTTTGCCTGATGAGGTCCGGGGCCAGGGGCACGCTGCCGTCAATGGTCTTCACCGAAAGATCGATCGTGCGCCTCCCCTCCACGGTCGGAGAGCCAGAGATGACGAGCTTTTCCTGCATCAGGGTCTGACCATTCCGGTCGATAAACCGGATGAGCACCTCGCCTTCGCCGACGATCGCAATTTCCATGGCAGGCTCCTTCAATGGTTGGGCCGAGAGCTGCTTGAAGGCTCAGAGTGGAAGCTCTTCGTCCAGATAGGCGTGTGAGCCGACGCGCCGACCAAGCACGAACTTGGCGGGCGCATCGAAACCATACCCGAAGTCACGAACCCGCAGCAACGCCAGCCGCGCGCCGTCGATCGGCGGGGACGGGACGTGCGACGGCGCATGCAGAATCGCCGGCGGACGGCGGAGGTCCGGGAACGCCAGCCACAGATCCGTCAGCGCATGGGCCGTGAACTGGAGCTGGCCGAACTCATGCCCTTCATCGGTCCACCCGTAGAACTGGTGGCTCTTCTCGGTCGCGATCTCCCGCACCGTCGTCCGGTCGCCGTCGAGCGAGTCGAACGCGACGGCCCAGATCTCAGGGGCGTGGGTAACCGCAGGGGAGAGCAATTGTTCCACTGCGATCTGAAGCATGATGCTGCCCTTTGCCATGGACCGACCTCCTTTCTGTGTCACCGCTCCAAGGGGCGACGATAGAACTCCAGCGGCGGGGCCCCTCCGCTCTCGAACAAGAGCCGTTCACCCTCCACGCGATAGCTTGTCGACGCTTCAAATGCCCGGATGAACGAAGCTTCGAACTCCATGCGTCGCGGCTCGCAGGCCATGCGCGTGGCCATGCCGGGCGACACGGTTACCTGTCTCTCACCCGGCCCAAACGTGACGCAAGTATGGTAGCGATTGCAGCCCGCGTGGCCGGAGGCCCTGCCGTCTTTGAATTCGAGGATCACCGGCTCGCCGTTATCGCCATGGGGGACCGTGCGATCGCCCCAACGGACCAGCTCCCACCGATTGCCCTCGGCCAGCCGGCGCGTGTCTTCCGGCGAGGGAGCGGAAGCGCAGGATATCAGCATCACCGTGATTGCGATCATGAGGGGATGGGCTGTGCGCATCTCAAATGGTCCGGCGAGAGGGCGACCCTCGGTGATATCCTCGCCGGGATCAGCCGTCGGGTCATCCGCATGGGGCGACGCGCCGTGCCGGTATCTTGCCAAGATTGCCGCGCTCTGCCAAGTGATTCGTGTCAGTGGCTGACCGCGATCCTCGCTTGCGCAAAGCAGAAGCAATGGATTCGCTAGGCAAGACATGCCGAAGGCCTCGGGTTCGATCATTTCCTTCCGATGGCCGACACCCACGTTTGGGCAAACAATCCACTTGGACTGCGACTCCACGCGAGCCAGGTCGAAGCGTGCTCCTGCTGTCCGTCCCGAGCCAACTGGCGAGCAAGATACTCGCCGCTGAGGTTCGAAGAAGGGTAACACTGATAGCGAGCCTGCATGCTCATGGTATGAAAGCCGGCCTCGTGCAAGTAGGTTCCAAATTTACGGCCTATCAACACGTCTCCTCCGTTCTTGGTCTGAAGCGTCATATAGGCCTGCATCGCGTCGGACAATGCCGGCGAGGGCGGAGAGACGATAAACCCGCCCCAATCCGGAGAGCAGATGCCGATACTGCCGCCGGGCTTAAGGATTCGGTAGAACTCTGCCAAGGCCCTCGATGGTTCCGCCAGGTGCTCAACCAGCGCATGACTGAATATGCAGTCGAATGAGGCATCGTCAAAAGGCAGGGCATAACAGGTGGCGGTCAGATAATCGAGGTTCGCGGTGATGCTCGACCGAGAACGGTTGATCCAGGCTTGAGATGTGTATGAAAAAACATGCCGTGAGATTGGAGCGTGCGTCGCGCCATGAAATCGCTCGCGTGCACCGTGTATGCGGGGGTGTACGATTCGGTCGTCATGGCTCAATCCGTTGACAAGGCGCAAATGGCTCTTGGACGCAAGCGGATGAAGCAGTTCATCAATGGGGATTCGGCAACAGCCTGATGCATAGGCGGTGAAGGCGTCAAGTCAGGGGGGCCAGCACGGTCGAGCAATCACCCAGCACTCCGATCGGTTGGCTTCCCACAGCGGCCTGCCGCCGGGAAGTGAAGGCCGATCAGGTATCGTCGCCGTGGGAGGGGGACGTGGTTTCGCGTGAGACAGCCTAATCGGCCCTGGGTCGGCGTTCGGCATAGCGGCTCATGACGAGAAACCGCAAGGCGCACGCCTTGGGCGCGCGGGACGTACAAGTTCCCGCCGATCGGGAACTACTTCGGCGATTGAAGAGCGTCCTGCTCGTTTCCCTCTACGACGGGCCTGAGATAGATTTCCACGCGGCCATTCTGACTGCAGCCTTCGAATGTG
>DATIBM010000100.1:0-3782 GCA_035457545.1 Nitrospiraceae bacterium | reverse complement strand
CGGAAACGAGTCGGTGACGACGATCGATTTGCTCGGCGGCGTGAGCGGGGCCGTGATCGTGACGACGCCGCAGGAAGTGGCCTTGCTGGATTCCCGGAAGTCCGTGACCTTCTGCCGGGACAGCGAGGTGCCGATCATCGGCATCGTGGAAAACATGAGCGGGCTCGAGTGCCCTCATTGCCATCACCACATCGAGGTCTTTCGCAAAGGAGGCGGAGAAGCCTCTGCACTGGATATGGGCGTGCCCTTCCTTGGGCGCATCCCCCTGGATCCCGATGTTGTCACGCAATCGGACGCGGGGGAACCCTTCGCCATGTTCTATTCCGACACCGTCACGGCCGACGCCTTCCACGCGATTGCGAACAAAGTGGAGGCGTTCTGCAAGAAGGCGGGGTCGCTGGTGAATCTCGCCCCGCGGCATCACCTTAAATAAGGCGAGGACTGAGAGAGGAGGACTGAGGACTGGGATAGGGAGGAAGAGATTCTCGAGTCTGGGCCCGGCACTCAGTCCTCGATGTATGGCTTATGCAAGGTCTGACACCATTAGAAGAAGCTCAACGGATCGTGCTTGAGGCGGCCAGGCCCCTCGGGCTGGAAAAAATCCCGATCCTCGATACGTTGGGTCGCGTGCTCGGCGAAGACATCGTCGCGCAGCGGGACAATCCGCCCTGGGACAATTCCGCGATGGACGGGTTTGCCGTCCGGTGGGAGGACATCAAGCAGGAGCACGCGATCACCAAACCGGTGGAATTGACGATTGTCGAAGACGTGCCGGCCGGGAAGATGCCGACCAGGAGCGTGGGACCGGGGCAAGCCATCCGGATCATGACGGGGGCGCCGGTGCCGAGCGGGGCCGATACGGTCATCAAGGTGGAGGACACCGAACACACACCGGATTCGGTGCGGGTCTTCAAGGCGGAGCCCCGCGGCGCGAACATCCGTCCCCAGGGTGAAGACGTGAAGAAGGGCGAACGGATCATCGCCAAGGGCACGCCGATCCGTCCAGGGGAAGCCGGCATGCTGGCCATCCTGGCGCGGTCCTTCGTGCTGGTCCATCAACGGCCGCGGGTCGCGATTCTTTCGACCGGGGACGAACTGGCGGATCTCGACGAGCGGTTCAGCGAGGACAAGATCATCAATTCCAACAGCTACGGCATTGCGGCGGCCGTACAGGAAGCCGGAGGCATCCCGATCCTGTTGGGCATCGCCAGGGATAATCCGGCGGCGCTGACCGAGAAGATCTCCCACGGACTTAACGCGGACATTCTCGTGCTCTCCGGCGGGGTGTCCATGGGGGATTATGATTTCACGAAGGCGGTGTTTCGCGACCTCGGCGCCGAAATGAATTTCTGGAAACTGGCCATCAGGCCGGGCCAACCGCTGGCTTTCGGGAAGATTCAGGGAAAACTCGCCTTCGGACTGCCGGGCAATCCCGTGTCGTCGATGGTCACGTTCGAGCAACTGGTGCGCCCCGCCATGCTGAAAATGGGCGGCCATCGCAGCTACGGGCGCCCGGTCGTCCAGGCGAAGTTCCAGGAAACATTTTCCAAGCGGAACGATCGCCGGCATTTCCTGCGCGGCATTCTCACCAGGGAGCAGGGCGTGTTTCACGTCCGGACCACCGGCGATCAAGGCTCCGGGATTCTGACCTCGATGGTGAAAGCCAATTGCTTGATCGACGTGCCCGCCGAGGTGGAACGGGTGAATCCGGGCGATTGGGTGAACGTGCAGGTGCTCGGCGGGTCCCTCTGGACGCACGACGTTGGGTATCAGCCGCCAACAGGCCACCGGCAGTCCTGTTGCTGAAGGGAAAAGGAGCGCGCACCATGGCGATTCCGGTGGTCTGTTTCGTTGGACGCTCGAATAGCGGGAAGACGACCGTGATCGAACGGGTCATTCCCGAGCTGGTCCGGGCCGGCTACAAGGTCGCGACGGTCAAACATGCCGGCCACGGGTTCGATCTCGACACGGAAGGCAAAGACAGTTGGCGGCACAAACGAGCGGGAGCCAGCGCGGTGGTGGTGCTTTCCAAGGGGAGCCTGGCCATGTTCGCCGACGTGTCCGATGAGATCAAGCCGGAAGACGTGCGGGACCGGTTCTTGGACGAGGACACGGACCTGATCATCGCCGAAGGGTGGAAGAGCGACGGCTACCCCAAGATCATGGTGGTTCGGGATCAGCCGGGCGAAGTGCCGGTCTCGACGGAAGGGTTGCTCGCCGTCGTCTCGAATAAGCCGGTGAATGTCTCCGCCCCGGTGCTTGATCCCGACGATATTCCGGCTGTCGCCCGGCTGATCATCACGCATTTTCCTCGACGTCCGCGGAATGAGACATAGATACTCTCCCTGGGCCGTCCTGGCCATCGTGGCCGGGGCCGTGGCCCTCGGCGGCGGCGGGCTCCACATCACGAACCAGCCGGAATTTTGCGCGTCCTGCCATACCATCGCGCCATCTTATGAGAGTTGGGCCAAGTCCTCGCATAAGGAGGTCTCCTGCGTGGACTGCCACGTGCGGAGCACGCCCGAGGGCTGGTTGCGCGACAAGGCCTATGCCGGGACGAAGGATGTGTTGATCGCCTGGTTCGGCACGCCCACGGCGCCGCATGATCTGAACGCGACCGTGCATTCCGAACTGTGCCTGAGTTGCCACCGGGAGATTCTGCGGGTGTCGGAAGTGGCGACGCGGGATCTGCCACCTCCGGTCAAGGAGGTGGGGTTGGTGATGAGCCATCGGAAGCATATGGAAGCCTTTGCCAAGCGCGGGAAGGGAGAGGGCTGTGTCACCTGCCATTCGCGGGTGGTGCATGGCGAGCCCATCAAGGGGTACCCGATCGTCGTTCCGCGGGGACATGTGGAGGCCGACAGCAAGCCGCACGAGCCCCGGCATCCCAAGGACAGCGTCCTCTACCGGAAGGCGATGGCGGACTGCTTCCGGTGCCACGACGGGAAGACCGAGCACGAAGGCGCGGTGTTGAGCCGCAAGTGCGAAACCTGCCACCTGCCTGAAAAAGTTCAAGACCTATTGTTCTAGATAATCTGATCCCGGTTTCCTATGACGACCCCGATTGTTCAGGTGCGCCATCTCACGAAGCGGTTCGGCGACTTCGTCGCCGTGAACGATATTTCCTTCGACATCCAGCCTGGCGAGATTCTCGGCTTGCTGGGGCCGAACGGAGCCGGCAAAACCACCACCATCCAGATGATGCTGGGCTTGATCACCCCGACCGGCGGCACGATCCGCATGTTCGGGCTCGACCTCGCGACTCACCGCGAGGCCATCATGCAGCAGGTCAATTTTTCCTCCACCTACATTTCGATGCCCTATTCCCTGACCGTGGAGGAGAATCTGCGCGTGGTCGCCAGGTTGTATGGCATGAGGCATGTGGATCAGCGCCTCGACGAGGTGGTGAAGCAGTTGGAAATGGAGGAGATGCGGCATAAGCTGACCCGCAAATTGTCGTCCGGGCAGATGACGCGCCTGACGCTGGCCAAGGCCATCTTGACCGAACCGAAAGTCCTGTTTCTGGATGAGCCGACCGCCAGCCTCGATCCCGATATCGCCCACAAGATCCGGGCGCTGCTTCAGGATGTCCGCCGCTCGACCGGTTTGAGCATGTTGTACACCTCGCACAACATGCGCGAGATGGAGGAGATGTCCGACCGCATCATTTTTCTGCAACGCGGGAAAATCGTCGCGGAAGGCACCGCGGCCGAGATCACCGCCCGGTTCGGCGACCGGGACCTCGAAGAGGTCTTTCTTCGCTTGGCGAGGGAGCAGGCCCG
>DATIBM010000099.1:0-2714 GCA_035457545.1 Nitrospiraceae bacterium | reverse complement strand
AGATGGCCCATATCAGGGACGAGGTGAACCGCCTCGCGGGATCCCAACGCATGCTGGCCCACGGCCTGGCGACGCCCCAATTGGGTGCGGCTGATTTGGATTTCATGACCATGCAGGCGGAGCAGCTGAAGATCGAGGCCTGGAAATGCTACACAGGATCGTGCCCCAAGGGTCTTGACCACGGCTGGTGGATGGACGACGAGAAGATCGCCTATCCCATGCTGGAACGAGCCAAAACACTGAACGTCAAGCGCGTGTGCGTTCATAAGGGACTACCGCTCGGCCCCGTGCCAGAATATAACCATCCCAAGGACCTGATCCGGGCGGCCAAAGACTTTCCCGACATTGACTTCCTCGTCTACCACTCGGGGATGAAAAGCGCCGCGTCCATTGATGAAACGTTCGAGAAGACCGGCGAGATTCCCTGGACGACCGAATTCTGCCGCATGAAGCAAGCCAACCCTGCGTTGACCAACATCTATATGGAGCTCGGCTCGACATTCGCACAACTGGTGACGACCCATCCGGTAGTCTGCGCGCACCTGTTGGGACAGATCATCAACGCCTTCGGCGTCGATCATGTCCTCTGGGGGACGGACTCGATCTGGTATGGAACTCCACAATGGCAAATTGAATCGTTTCGTCGTTTCCAGATTCCCGAGCAGTTGATCGAGAAGCACAAGTATCCGGCACTCAGCCCCGAGGTGAAGGCGAAAATTTTCGGTTTGAATGCCGCTCGGCTGTTTCATGTCGACGTGGCGACGGTCAGAAATGCGCTGCCCAAGGATGCGGTGGGTCGGCTGCGCATGAGTTATCAAGAGGAAGGGCCGGAACCGAGTCACAGGTTGTATGGTTGGGTGGCTCAATAGGAGCCGGTTAAAGTCTGAGATCTGAGATCTGAGATCTGAAGGTGACTCGTAGAGGAGAAGAAGAATGAAGAGCGAAATCTTGTATCCTGGCGCATTTCCCATGGTCCGTGTGGAATTGACGGCTGGTGAGACCATCAAGGCGGAGTCCGGGGCGATGGTCGCCTCCTCACCGACCATCGATGTCGAGAGCAAGATGGAGGGAGGTTTTCTCGGCGCGCTGTCGCGCAAATTCCTGACCGGCGAAAAGTTTTTTTTCCAGACTCTGAGGGCCAGTCGAGGGCCGGGGGAAGTCCTCCTGGCGCCGACGGTACCTGGAGAAATCGTCATGATGGAACTTGACGGCATCAACGAATACATGGTGCAAAAGGATGGGTTCCTGGCCGGGGCTGAGACCATCAAACTGGAGAGTCAAATGCAGAGCCTCAGTCGAGGCCTGTTGGGCGGGGAGGGGTTCTTTATTCTCAAGGTGAGCGGGAAAGGGACGCTGATCTTGAACAGCTTCGGCGCGATCCACAAAATCGAGCTAAAGCCCGAGCAAGAATATATCGTCGATAACAGTCACTTGGTGGCCTGGTCAGGGACCACCTCCTACAACATCGAGCGTGCCGCCGCTGGGTGGGTCGCCAGCTTCACTTCGGGAGAGGGATTCGTCTGCCGGTTTCGTGGTCCTGGTGTCGTGTACATCCAAAGCCGAAATCCGGGCGGGTTCGGCGCCTGGGTGCGGCAATTTATTCCCGTCTCCGAATGACTCCCAACGCCCTTTGCTTCGGGGAAGAGTTTCCTGCCACGGGGCTTCCATGTCACGTGGACGTGTCTCCCACGGGTCTCAGCCTCCGGTTCGCAGAAGAGGCATCCGCGCTCGGCCAATTGATTCTGCCGTTTTCGGCGTGTTCCGTGACGGCCGGCGGTCTCGATCATGATCAACTGGTGGTCAGGTGGGACCTCGGGCGGCATGCACGGACGCTGTATCTCAAGGATGCGGCCCTCATTCGCGCCTTTCGCTCTGCCGCTCCGCCGGAGTTAACGACGTCTTTGGACGAGACGGCCGCGTCGGTTCGACGGAGGCGGAGTCACAACCGGATGGTGTGGACTGTCGTGCTGGCGGGGATCGTCGGCCTGGCGGCCCTTGTCTGGTTCAGCACCGATGTCTTGGTAGAATGGGCCGTCGATCGCATTCCGCCGGAATGGGAGCAGCGCCTGGGTCAATCCGCGTACCAGGACTTTCTGCTTCAGCAAACGGTGATCAAGGAGGGCGCTTCCGTGTCTGCGGTTCAGGAAATCAGTGAACGGTTGATCGCGCACATTCCGAACAACCCGTACAGGTTCGAGATTTCCGTGGTGAAAAACGATGTGGTGAACGCCTTCGCCTTGCCCGGGGGATACGTCGTCGTGTTCACCGGTCTGCTTGAACAGGCGCAGAGCGGGGAAGAGGTCGCCGGCGTTTTGAGCCACGAATTCAACCATGTCCTCAAGCGGCACGGCCTCGAGCGGATCGTCAAGCAGCTGGGCGTCGTCGCGATGTTGGGCATCATCCTCGGCGACCAACAGGGGTTGGCCGGCGTGATGAAGCAGGTCGGCGCGGAGTTGCTCTCGCTGAAGTTCGGTCGGGCCCAGGAAACCGAGGCCGATGTCACCGGCCTCCAATTGCTGCATCGGTCTCAGATCGATCCGGCGGGAATGATCACGTTTTTTCAACGGCTGTCCGACAAAGAAGAGGGGCGAGTCGAATGGCTGTCCACCCATCCAATGAGCGCCGGTCGGGCGGCACGTCTCAAGAAGGAACTGACATCGCTGCCCACGACCGTGCCGGAGCCGTTTACATTCCAATGGCGCACTGTTCAGGAC
>DATIBM010000098.1:0-12277 GCA_035457545.1 Nitrospiraceae bacterium | reverse complement strand
CCCGGGAGGCGGCGTACATCTGCGGGATCATGGCTTCCGAATTGGGGTTGGACGTGAAGTTGGCCAAGCGCGGCGCCTTGCTTCATGACATCGGGAAGGCCGTCAGCCATGAGGAGGAGGGGCCGCACGCGATGCTGGGGGCCGAGATCGCCAAGCGATACGGCGAAAGCGAAAAAGTGGTCAACGCCATCGCGGCCCATCACGAACAGGTGGAGCCGATTTGTCCGGAGACCGTGCTGGTGGCGTCGGCGGAGGCGCTGTCCGCCGCCAGGCCCGGGGCCCGGCGGGAAGCGCTGGAATCCTATGTGAAGCGGCTGGAGAAGCTGGAATCCTTGGCGGTGGGGCAGCGCGGCGTCCAAAAGGCCTATGCCATCCAGGCGGGTCGCGAGATTCGCGTGATCGTCAAACAGGAAGATTTGTCGGACAGCGAGGCCTTCCAGCTCTCACGGGAGCTGGCGAAGAAGATCGAGCAGGAACTGACCTATCCGGGCCAGATCAAGGTGACGGTGATCCGGGAAAGCCGGTATGTCGAATATGCCAAATAACGCCGGCTTCCTGTTGTGGCGTCTGTCTGTGCCTCGGCCGCATGAAAGTGATCATGGCCGAGGCGCAGCAATTTTTGTTTGTGGGAAGGACCGGGCCTCATGAAGGTCCTGCTCATTGGAGACGTCATGGGAGAGCCGGGCCGGCGGGCCGTTCTCCGCTGCCTGCCCAAGCTTGTTGGGCAACAGGGGATCGACCTGGTGGTGGCGAACGCGGAGAATGCAGCCGGCGGGTTCGGCATCACGCCGGATCTGGCCGACGAGCTGTTTGAAGTCGGCGTCTCCGTGATCACGACCGGGAACCACGCCTGGGACAAGAAGGAAATCCTGGACTATTTTAAGACCGAGCCGCGGCTCCTCCGTCCGGCCAATTACCCGCCTGGCGTTCCGGGCTCAGGAGCCGTGATCGTCGAGACGCCGGCTGGCGAGAAGGTGGCGATACTTCATCTGATGGGGCGGACGTTTCTCCCGACGATCGATTGCCCCTTTCAGATCGGCCAGCGCGAGGTTGCCCGGTTGAAGCAGGAGACTCCCGCGGTGTTGGTCGATATGCATGCCGAGGCCACATCGGAAAAAATGGCCATGGGACATTATCTTGATGGGAGCGTCACCGCGGTGGTGGGGACCCATACCCACGTCCAGACGGCGGATGAGCAGATCTTGCCCAAGGGAACGGCCTATATTACGGACATCGGGATGACGGGACCGATCCATTCGGTCATCGGCATCAAGAAGGAATTGGCGATCGAGAAGTTCTTGACGCAAATGCCAAGGCGCTTTGAAGTGGCCGGCGGTCCGGCCGTTTTCTGTGCGGTCTTGGTGGAGTTGGACGGCCGTCTGGGAAAAGCCCTTCGGATCGAACGCATCCGGCTCAGCGAATGAGCATGCGACTGTCGCCGTCATCTCATCAACCGTCGTTGTTTCAGCCTGAAACACGCGCCCGCATTCTGACGGTCTCCGCGCTCACGGCGTTGATTCGCTCCCACCTGGAAGAGCCGTTCCGGGACATTTGGCTTGAAGGGGAGGTGTCCAACGTGCGGATGCCGGCCTCGGGCCATGTGTACTTCACGCTCAAGGATGAGGCCAGCCAGATTCGGGCGATTCTCTTCCGCTTGGCTGCGCAACAGTTCCGGTTCGACCTGCGCGAAGGGCTGCACGTGATCGTGCGGGGCCGGCTGTCGGTCTACGAACCGCGGGGCGACTATCAAGTGGTGGTGGAGTATGCCGAGCCGAAAGGCATCGGGGCGCTCCAGCTTGCCTTTGAACAACTGAAAGAGCGATTGGCCGGTGAAGGCCTGTTCGACCCGGCCAAGAAACGTCCGCTCCCGTTTCTGCCGAAGCGCGTCGGCATCGTGTCCTCGCTGGCGGGCGCTGCGCTCCATGACATGCTCGTGGTCATGGAACGGCGCTGTCCTGTCGCGCATGTCGTCCTCGCGCCGGTGCCGGTTCAAGGAGCGGAAGCGGCGCCGTTGATCGCTGAGGCAATTGCGGCGTTAGGCGCCTCTCAATTGATCGACGTGATGATTGTGGGACGCGGCGGAGGCTCTCTCGAAGACCTGTGGTGCTTTAATGATGAACGGGTTGTGCGGGCCATTGCGGCCTCTCCCGTGCCGGTGGTGTCGGCCGTCGGGCATGAAACGGACGTGACGCTGGCCGATTTTGCCGCGGACTATCGTGCCCCGACCCCGTCCGCAGCGGCGGAAGCGGTCGTGCCGGTCTTGGACGAGTTGGTCGCGCAGATTGGGGACCGTTCGGCCAGGTTGCGCAGGGCCATGGGACATCGCATCGAGTTGGCTCGGCGGTCCTGCCTGGTCATCCAAGGGCGGCTGCGGGAACGGACCTTTCCCATCTATCGCCAGGCCCAACGGCTGGATGATGCCTGGTCTCGCTTGCAAGCGAAAGTGGTTCGTGATCTGTCCGATCGACGGCACCGGGTCCAGGAGCTTTCCCATGGGATATTGGCCCATGGTCCGCACCAGGCTGTCCGCGTCTTGGTTCAGAAGGTGACTCACTTGCAAGTGCGCCTCAGAGATCATATGACCGTGTTCCTCTCAAGGCGGCGGCAGCCGCTGGCTCGCCTCCTGGGGCAACTCCACAGCCTCAGTCCGTTGGCCACTTTGCAGCGGGGCTTCAGTGTGTTGCAAACTCTTCCGCAGGGCGCGGTGGTCCGGCGCGCGGATCAGGTTCGAGTGGGAGAGATGATCAAGGCTACGGTCGCCGTCGGCCATCTCCTGTGTCAGGTTCGCGAGATTCCAGGCGGCCCTGACTCGGCTTGACCTCTGTCAGGCCG
The DNA here is from genome assembly GCA_035457545.1 of Nitrospiraceae bacterium. GTDB lineage: Bacteria > Nitrospirota > Nitrospiria > Nitrospirales > Nitrospiraceae > Nitrospira_G. The sequence goes on along the minus strand of DATIBM010000098.1, from coordinate 9,445 downwards.
GGCGTAATAATGACGCGAGGATTGCTTCAGGAGAAACGTTGTGGCGGCTGTGAAATTTGAGCAAGCGATGGCTCGGCTTGAAACGATCGTCGAAGAACTGGAGCGGGGCGAACTCCCGCTTGATGAATCCCTGAAGATCTTCGAAGAAGGCATCCGCTTGTCGAAAACCTGTCTGAAGATGCTCAATGAGGCCGAGCGGAAGGTGGAAATCCTTGTGCAGGATCGAGACGGAAAACGGAGCTTGCGCGCCGTAACATTGGACGACATGGATGGCGATCAGCCATCGTCGCTTTCCTAAGATTTTCAATCGACCTCGTCCGTCCCCGCCGTGCCATCGATCGGTAAGAATTCGCCCGGAGAGTCGCCTCGCGCACGGTTGGACCTGCTGTTGGTCCGAAGCGGTCTCGCACGGAGCCGGGAACAGGCGGCTCGGTTGATCATGGCGGGAACGGTTCGTATCGCAGGGAAGGTGATCGACAAGCCGGCGGCCCTTGTTCGCGCAGATGCGTCCATCGAGTTGACGAAGCGAGAAACCAGCTACGTCAGCCGAGGCGGAGAGAAATTGGCGGCGGCGCTCGATGCGTTTGGAATCATCCCGACGGACTGGATCGCGCTGGATGTCGGCGCATCAACGGGAGGGTTTACGGATTGTCTGCTGCGTCGAGGCGTCGCGCGCGTCTATGCAGTGGATGTCGGATACGGTCAACTGGCTTGGTCGCTTCGCCAAGACCATCGTGTGGTCGTCATCGATCGTCAGAACATTCGGTATCTTTCCCCTGATCGTATCCCGGAGCCAATCCACATCGCTGTGGTCGATGTCTCATTTATTTCGTTGACGCTCGTCCTTCCGGTTGTCATTCGGTTTCTCGCTGCAGATGCCTGGCTGGTCGCGCTGGTCAAGCCCCAGTTCGAGGTGGGGAAAGGGCAGGTCGGCCGGGGCGGGATTGTTCGTCAAGAGGGCCAGCGGCAGGCCGTGCTCGAAAAGATCGTGACATTTGCACAGGGCTGTGGTCTAACCTATGTGTCGGGCCTCGATTCTCCCATTGACGGCCAGAAGGGGAACAGAGAATTCTTGGTTGGCTGGAGATGGGGTGGTGGCGGATAGTGATCAAGCGGTTACGGAGGATCAAGCTGGGTTCGGGCGACTCGGATCATCGGGTCATGAGGTGAGAGGTTGACATGAAGGTCTTGGTGACAGGGGGGGCGGGGTTGATCGGGTCGCATCTCGTCGATCGACTGGTGCAGGAAGGTCATGACGTCGTGGTCGTGGACAACTTGTCGACGGGGAAGCGAAAGAACGTGAATCGTGCGGCAACCTTCTACAAAGCGGATATCCAAAGTTCGCGATTGGAGCGGGTGTTTCGCAACGAACGTCCATCGGTCATCATGCATCTCGCGGCTCAGATGAATGTGCGTCGTTCCGTCGACGATCCGATGTTCGATGCGAGCGTCAATATTCTGGGCACCTTGAACGTGATCGAACAGGCCGCCCGACATGGCGCCAGGAAAGTGGTGTTCGCCTCATCCGGAGGGGCCATTTATGGCGAACAGGACATTTTCCCTGCTCCGGAATCGCATCCCACCCGGCCCTTGTCGCCGTACGGAATCAGCAAGCTCAGCGGCGAGCATTATCTGTCGTACTACCAGCGCGCGAGCGGCATCCAGGCTGTCAGCCTGCGATTTGCTAACGTGTATGGACCTCGGCAAGATCCCGAGGGCGAAGCGGGAGTCGTCGCGATCTTCATTCAGAAGATGCTGACGGGGGAGCAGCCGGTGATCAATGGGAACGGGCGACAAACGCGGGATTTCGTTTTTGTGGAGGATGTCGTCGAGGCCAATCTATTGGTCATGGGCCAGGGAATCGAAGGCGTGTTCAATGTGGGCACGTCTTCCGAAACGACAGTGAATGAACTCTTCGCCATCCTCAAAGAACTGACGAAATCGGACTGCAAGGAGGTACATGGCCCCGCGAAAAAAGGTGAACAGTTGAGAAGCACCATCGATGCAACCAAGCTCCGCCAGCAATTAGGATGGGAACCTAAAGTCGGCCTCTCCGAGGGCCTGCGCAAGACAGTCGAGTATTTCAGCGGGCGATTAAGGTAGCGAACTCGGGAACAATCCTCGTCGTTGAGGCGCCTTTATCGATAGCGCGGAACAGAAGCGTCCACCTGAACACTCCACGCATCGATTCCTCCGATGAGATTCTTTACGTTGACAAACCCCTGCTGAAGTAGGAAGCTCGTCGCGTCGGCGCTCCTCATGCCATGATGACAGTAGGCGATGATCTCGGCATTCCGATCTAGTTGATCCAACGAATGCGGCAGTGTCCCAAGCGGAATGAGGATGGACCCCTCAAGCTTGGCCAAGGAATATTCCCATGGTTCCCGCACATCCAACAAGACCGGCTTGTTCCCTTTATCGAGCTGCTCCTTTAGTTCTCGTGGCGTAATCGTAAAGCCCATAGCATCCCCTCCGGTTGGTAAAAGCGTAGAGACATAGGCCGTGGTTTTTTGTTAACAATAGGGAGGTGTGACAGATCGTGTCAACTCCTCGGAATTTGCAGACAGCGTATCGATTGATGTCGGGCCCGGCGGAGGGAGGCCGTTGTGAGACGGAGTAGGGAAGTCATTGTTTTTGTTACAACTAATTCAGCCAGAGAAGCAAAGAGGCTGGGAAAAGCGGTGATCCATGAGCAACTGGCCGCTTGTGTTACCATCCTCGGCACGTGTCAGTCACTCTATCGATGGAATGGGAAAATGCAAGAAAGCTCGGAGTCATTGATAATGATCAAGACCACCGGCCGCTGCTATGCAGAGTTGCAGAAGAGGATTAAGGACCTCCATAGCTATATCGTCCCAGAGATAGTGGCGATCTCCATCACGAAGGGCCTTCCCGGCTATCTTGAATGGATTAGGAAATCGGTTCGTAAGTAACCGGTTTTAAAGACGAAAAATTGCGCAAAATTTTACATTGACCGGTTGGGGTTGGTTAGCTAGACTCCTTAAAAGATGTGAAGAGTTTTCTGGCAAGCATTAGGGGTTCTAGGGGTTCGTCATATGGGCCACAGCAGCGATCAGAGCGACTCTTATACGGTGGTCATTTTTCGAGGGTCCACCGCGAAGCCGCTTCGCTTCAATTTCCCCCGAAAATTCGTCCAGAAAGCCTTGATTGTCGGCTTGATTCTCTTGGTAGCCGATCTCCTGGTTATCTCGCATTACATTGTCAGAACCGGTGAGGTCTGGGAGCTAGCCGCCTTTCGGTCCGAGGCGCTGAGCGCCCGAGCCCAAACCGCCGCTTTTTCCACTGCCGTGGACGACCTCAAGCGTCGATTGACGGCGATGAGGGAGATCAATCAACGGCTTCGTGTAATGCTAGGAATTGAAGAGGTGAAGCCGGGAGATCTAATGAACGGCCAGGGTGGTGATGCTGAACCAATTGGTGAATCTGCAGATGGTGAGATAGAGGATTCAAATTCCGCATTAGGAGAGAGGGCTCTCTCCAATCCTGTGCTCGATAGCGGGAAAATGGAGTCGGGTATGGTTCGCTCCTCTGCAATTCCCGATGATACCCCCCAAGAGCAGTTGGTACACCGCGTGAAACAAGAGATTGAACGTCTTGCCGCGGAGGCATCCGTTCAAGAGCGGACTCTACAAGAACTTTCACAGGCGGCGGAACAGCGGTCTTCCCGGTGGGCCTCGACTCCTTCTATCTGGCCGGTCCGTGGGTGGGTGACATCCGGGTTTGGACCGCGAATCTCCCCGTTCACCGAGAAGCCAGGATGGCACGATGGACTTGACATTGGTGCGGCCCCCAATGCTCCGATACAGGCCCCGGCCGCGGGTCGTGTCACCATGACCGGACATGACGCGAAGATGGGGAATGTGGTCCGCCTTGATCATGGGTATGGGGTCGAGACGGTCTACGGGCATCTGGCGAAAGCCTTGGTCAAAGAAGGACAGCGTGTAAAGCGAGGAGATGTGATCGCGCTTGTTGGCAGCACAGGGTTATCAACGGGACCTCATCTGCATTACATGGTCAAGGTCAATGGTCAGGCTATTGACCCTAACAAGTATATTCTGGATTAGTTTACTCTTTTCTGGTTCCCTCCTCTCTCTGGTCAGTGCAAGGACTCAAGGACTTCCTGGTTTCCCTTCTTCGGAACTGCCCACTCGTAGAGCCTGCATGTGCGGTCAGGATTTCGCATAAGCACGATTCGTCTGCCGTCGGCGAGACTGACTCACAGAAATCCTTGATGCATTCATCTTATACAATTCATACAATCCGTATTCGCTTGAAACGATAGCTCATAAGACCGGTGAGGAGAGGACGATGTCTCATATCTCCAAGGAGATTTCTGTAGTTGCTCACGAGATGGGGCTCCAACAGGGAGATTGGATCCCTTATGGAATCGGAAAAGCCAAAGTTCGACTAGAGGCCGTGCAGCAGAAGCCGCGTTCATCTGGTGCTCGATATGTTTTGGTAACAGCCATCAATCCGACCCCGTTGGGCGAAGGGAAGACGACCACAGCGATCGGATTGGCGATGGGACTTTGTGCCATGGGTCAACGAGCCGCGGTGACGCTTCGACAGCCTTCGCTTGGACCGGTCTTTGGGATTAAGGGAGGCGGTACCGGAGGAGGAAAGGCTCAACTTGAACCCATGCACGATATCAATCTGCATCTGACCGGCGATGCCTATGCGGTTGCCGCAAGCCACAATCTCCTCGCCGCGTTTACCGACAATCATCTGTTTCATGGGAATGAGCTGTCGCTCGATCCTCGGTCGATCACGTGGCCGAGGGCGATGGCGCTCAGCGATCGGGCCCTTCGACATATCACCGTGCCAGGACATGACCAGGTCAAGGGACGGGAAGCGCAGTTCGTCATTACAGAAGCGTCAGAGGTCATGGCCATCCTGGCTCTTGCCAGAGATCGATCGGACCTTCGCCAGCGACTGGGCCGTATCTTCGTTGGTATGACGACGAGTGGGAAGCCCGTGTTTGCGGAAGACCTTCGTTGTGCAGGCGCCATGGAAGTGCTCCTTCAAGAGGCGCTTCTCCCGAATCTTGTCCAAACTTCGGAAGGAACTCCCGCGCTGGTTCATGCCGGGCCGTTTGGGAATATCGCGCATGGAAATTGTTCCGTGCTGGCCGATGAAATCGCGTTGCGCCATGCAGATTATGTGGTGACCGAGGCAGGCTTTGGGAGCGACCTGGGAGCGGAAAAGTTTTTCAATATCAAATGCAGAGTTTCAGGATTGGTCCCCAACGCCGCAGTGGTGGTTGCAACCTTGCGAGCGTTGAAGCTCCACGGAGGGGGAGGAACAGTGAAGCCCGGCCGCCCGTTGCCGGCGAGTCTCACAGGCCCCAACCGGCAAGCCTTAGAAAAAGGGCTGGACAATCTCGCTCAACACATCGCCAACATCCGTGCGTACGGGGTCCCCGTTGTGGTGGCCATGAATGCGTTCCCAGAAGATCCGGGCGATGAATTGGAGTGGGTGAGAGCACGCGCACTCGACCTGGGCGCGGCCGGTGCATCCGTGTCAACTCACTTCCAGGAAGGCGGGAGAGGCGCGTCGGATCTCGCACGGACCGTCATCAGGGTGGCTGAACAACCGGTCCGCTATACGCCCCTCTACAAGAACACCGACACGGTCAAGGACAAGATTCATGCGATTGCCACGCGCATGTATGGAGCAGGCCAGGTTGCCTACGACCCGCAGGCGGAGCGGGACATCGAGCGTACGACGCAGTTGGGGTTCAGCCATCTGCCCATCTGTATGGCCAAGACGCCGCTTTCGCTGTCTCACGATCCATTGCTGAAAGGTCGACCTACCCGGTTTACGATTCCGATCAAAGAGGTGCGCATTCTTTCCGGCGCCGGCTTCTTGACGGCGGTCTGTTCGGGCATGCAACTGATGCCGGGTTTGCCGAAGGTGCCGGCTGGTGAAGGGATCAGCCTGGACCACGAAACGGGAGAGATCCGCGGCCTGAGGTGAAACCGGGTCAGGGCTGTTTGAAAAGCCGGAGAAACTCGGAGTCCGGACTGAGGATGACCGACGTATCCTTCGCGAGGCTTTTCTTGTACGCCTCCATATAGCGGGTCAGTTCAAAAAACTTCGGATCCTGTCGGTAGGCATTGGCATAGATACGGAAGGCCTCCGCATCTCCCCCTCCGCGGAGTTGTTCGGCAGCCTTGTAGGCTTCCGCCAAGATGATTTCTCGGTCTCGCTCCGCTTCCGACCGTATTTTTTGGGCTTCTTCGTCTCCCTCCGCACGATATTGTTTGGCCTGCCGCTCGCGTTCCGCTTGCATGCGGGCGAAAACGTTTTTCTCGTTCTGCTCCGGGAGATCCGCGCGCTTGATCCGTACGTCGTCGATCGCAATGCCGTAGGCCGATGCCTTTTCATTCGCACGCTCGGTGACCACGTGCATGATGGCAGACCGAGTCTGGGAGACGATCTCCGAGAGATCATGGCGGCCGACTTCTACCCGCAATTCCGAGTAAATGATGTCGTCCAGGCGCCTGAGTGCGCCGGCCTGGGATTGGAAGGCCTGATACACCTTGAGCGGGTCGATAATCCGCCACTTGGCAAAGTTGTCGATGACCAGGGTTTTCTTGTCTTGGGTGATCACGTCTTGGGGGGCTGAGTCGTAATCGAGCAGGCGTTTGTCGAAATACGTCACGTCCTGGATGAACGGAGTCTTGACATAGAGGCCCGGCGTGGTGACGGTTCGGACGGGCTTGCCCAACTCGACGACGATCGCGCTTTGTGTCACGTCCACCACGTACAGCGGGGAGGCGCCGAACACAAACAACAGAACCAGTACCGCCAGGATGCCCACGATCAGGTTCTTCATGTTCAGGGGCCTCCTCGCTCGGCGCCGCTTTCCGACCCGGTCTGACGGGGCCGTTTCTGAAGCCGATCAAGCGGCAGATAGGGCAACACGCGATCGCCGACTTTACTATCTAGGATTATCTTCTCCACGCCGGACAGCACCTGCTCCATCGTCTCGATGTAAATGCGCTTGGCGATCACATCCTTGGCCTGTTGGTATTCCTTCAGCGTCTTGACGAACCGTGCCGCTTCGCCTTCAGCTCTTGCGACCCGCGCTTGAGCTTGTCCCTTGGCCTCATTGACGATCTGGGCTGCCTGCCCCTTCGCCCGCGGGATGATGTCGTTGCGATAGCCTTGCGCCTGGTTGATCAGACGCTCCCGGTCTTCCTTGGCACTGGCCACGTCCTTGAACGCGGCGACGACAGCTTCGGGAGGATCGACGTCTTGGAGCTGCACGGCCGCGATATGGACGCCGGCGTTGTAGCGGTCGAGAATGCTCTGCAGCAGGTCCTGTGTGCCCTGTTGGATCTGAGCCTTGCCGGTCGTCAGGGCGTCGTCGATCTTCGTTTTGCCGATCACCTCGCGCATGGAGGCTTCCGCCGCTTCGGCGACGGTATCCTCCACGTCATCGACCTCAAAGAGGTATTGCCGCGCGTTCTTGATCTTATATTGGACGATGAATTCCACGGCGATGATGTTTTCGTCGCCGGTCAGCATGAGGGCTTCGCGGGGAATCATCACAGACTGCCCCCGGGCGTCTTTTCGGAACCCGACCTCGAGTCGGTGCAGCTTGGCCACCTTGGGGTGCAGGACCGATTCGATGAACGGCAACTTCAGGTGAGGACCAGGCCCGACCGTGCGGACGACATCGCCGAACCGTTTGACGACGCCCTCTTCGTCCGGCGCGACGATAAAGGCGCTTTGGAACGCGAGAACGACGGCGAAAATGACGAGGACAATCGAGCGCGCTCCACGTCGAGGCATCATCTCCCGGAGTTGGGCCGAAGCCTTGCGAAGCGCTTCATCAACTCCCGGGTCGTTTCTGCTCCAGGGATCTTTTGGATTCCAGACCATCCAGCAGGTTTGGGTGAGGGAAAACCACAAGGGCGACGGCGCCACCTTAACAGGTTGGGAGCGGCGGGGCAAGACATGACCGCGCGGCACTGGTTGTTGACACGTCATTGGCTTCATTGGCAAGGGCCAGGGCCAATGTGACGAACAGAGCGAGCGCCGAAATGTCCAGGAGGCTTAGCCGGTCACGGCGCCGCCGCAGGAGGAGCCGGAGCCGGCCGTGCAGCCGTAGCAATGGTTGCGGGTGACGATCTGGCGGTGATGAAGCCGAGCGGGGTCGAAGTCGCGAATGTGTTGCGGGACGCTGCCGTCCACCGGCAGATCCAGCATCTGGTTGAAATCGCAATCATAGAGTGTGCCGTCCCAGCCGACCGAGAGGGTATAGCGACACATGACCCCGGCCGCAGCCGCCGGATTGAACGCAGTGGCGAGCCGCTCCATGTAGCCGTCATAGTTGCCGCTCTCCACCAGGAACTCCAAAAATCGGCTGATCGGCATGTTGGCGATGGTGTAGAGGTGCGTGAACGTCACCCCATGGCGTTGCGCCAGCTCTTTCCGAAATTGTGCTTCGATCGCCTCTTGTTTCGGCGGCAAAAAGGCCCCGACCGGATTGTAGACGAGGTTGAGGACCAACCCGCTGCCTTCGCGGCCGTATCCCAACTCATTCAGCAGCCGGAGGCCCCGGATGGATTTGTCGAACACGCCCTCGCCGCGCTGGGCGTCGGTCTGGCCGGCTCGGTAATAGGGGAGCGAGGCGATCACCTCCACTCGATGATGGGCGAGAAACGAGCCGAGATCTGCTTGCGAGGGGAGCAGCAGGACCGTCAGATTGCAGCGATCCATCACGTGCCGGCCCAGCGCGCGGGCTTGCTCGACCAGCCAGCGAAAGTTCGGATTCAGCTCCGGCGCCCCGCCCGTGATATCAACGGTGGGGATGTCGGTCTTGGCCAGGGCCGCGAGACAGAGTTCCGCCGTCTCTCGGGACATCGATTCCGTGCGGTCCGGCCCGGCGTCCACATGGCAATGGCGGCAGGTCTGGTTACAGAGCTTGCCGACATTGATTTGAAAGACCGTGATGCCGGTGGCCTGCAAGGGATGGAGGCCGGCCCGTTCAAGCTGTTCGTCAAAGGCTGAGCAGGCGGGCGTCTGAGCCAACATCTGGAGCTGCCGGCCTGTCGAGGCCAAGGGGCTGGAACGGGCGACTAAGGTTGAGGCGATATGGGACATGGCTCAACAGCAGGCTCCGTTCGGGTCGCAGGACACCGACGTGCCGGATACGGTCTGGCCTGCCCGATTGATGATGGTGAAATGGGACCGATAGGCACCCGTGTCCAATACCTCGAGTGTCTTGGAGCAAATTTCCAGAGGCACCCCTCGTCGGTACACATGGTGGTCATCATCGCAGGTTTCCTGAAACGGCCCGGTCAACAGGGCGAAGTGCCCCTTCCAGACACAGGGCACAGAATCAGGCACGATCCCCGTCAACCTCGCGTCCGGCGGCATAAGCGAGAGCGGTTCCTCTGAAAGCAAAAAGCAT
>DATIBM010000097.1:0-7979 GCA_035457545.1 Nitrospiraceae bacterium | reverse complement strand
CACAGTGCGGCCGGTTCGGCCTCCTCCGGCTGAGAGGGTGCAAGCCGGTCCACGTCGGCCGGCTCGGTATCCTCCGGCGACGTGGAGGCGATTTGAGACACCATCGCCGTGAACGAATCCGGCGACCCGCCGGTCGTCCCGCCGGCTTGGCCTCCGGGAACTCCGCCGCCGTCACCGCCGCATCCGGCCAGCGCCAAGAGGCAGCCGACCGCCAAGCCTCTGAATGGGAGTCGAATCATGTTGTCCCCCTTTCGCTTCATCATGTCGGCTCACTGAATCGGGGCGCCCGGAATGGGCGTTCTCAGGTAGGGAAACGCATCGTCGAAGAACGAGGCGTTCACCAGGGCCCCGTCGGTGAGGGGCGCTTCGCCGGCGGGCGCCTGGCTCGGGTTGCCGAACAGGCCGGCGGAAATCAGCTTCCCCATAGCGACCCGCAACGTGATATCGACCACGTCATCGCCGGGACGACGCCCGTTCGGATACCCCGCCAGGTCTCCTCCGATCACGCCCAGATTGTTCTGAGCGGCCTTCGGGGTGGGAGCGATGCCGGTATTGAGCCGCATCATTTCGGAGGCCACCACGTTGGCCGGCTGGTTGAAATTGCCCGTCGCCGGGGTGTTGATCCCGGTCAGGAACGCCGCGACCAGATCCGCCCTTGGAAAAAGCGTCGGGGCCGGCGCGCTTGGAAACAGGGCCTGGATCAGGAACGGGAACGAAGGATTGGTCACGTAATCGGCAAACTGCCCGTCATCCTCCGGCTTGGAACCGTTGAACCGGTTCTTGTCCTTCAATCCGACCACCAGCTCGTTGACGAGCGGCATCGCGAGCCGGGAGACCTGCGTCCAGGCGCCGCCCTCCAAGGCCGGACGGTCGAAGGTGGCGGCGGGCCGGAGCAGGCGGGCTTGCCGCAAGCTCGCCGTGGTCCAGCCGCCGATGACCTTCTCGCTGCCGTTCGTGAGGCAGGAGATCGGCAACTCCAGGATCAACGAGGTGATGTTCGCGTCGTCGAGGATGTTGCGCCGGCCGTCGGGCGGGCCGAGCGGATTCAGGTTGACCAGATCGAAGATCTCGCCCAGGTTCACGACAAACGATTCCTTCCTTTGCCCGACGAACACCTTGCCGGGCGTCCCGCAGCCTGGGATCGTGATGGTGTGGATGAAACTGTTCGCGTAGTGTTCATAGTTCGGAATGGACTTGCCGCCGATGTTGTCGAGCGGCTTGCTGAAGGTCATCGAGCCGTTGCCGGCGTTGACGACCGGCTGCCTGCTCCCGGTCCGGCGATGCCCCCTCACGAGATCGACGGTGTAGGTCTCGACGATGTTCTGGGCCTGCAGATTGCCGGAGGAGATCGGCCCGATATTGATCAAGGGCACCGAGATGTTCTTGGTCTGGCCACTCGGCCCGACCGGCACGGACAGATCTTGCAGGCTGTTCTTGAACCGGAATTGAAAGGTCAGGTCTTCCCTCGCGTCGCCGTTGTTGTCGATGTGGATCTCGTAGAGCGCTTCCGGGTCCAATTGAAAGTAGTTGGGCCCCCCATACGGGGCCTGCAGGGGCAAGTAGTTGGCGATGAGCGTCACATAGTCCTGCCGGCCCGGCTCATAGCTCCGGAACATGTAGAAATCCGTTCCGTCCACCTTCGGCAGTTCGGTGATGAACGGCGCTTCGCGGTGGCTCGATGCCATTGCGGCGCCCGCCGCAAGCGCGACCATCCCGATGCATAGCGCGGCGCCGCGCAGGGCCGACCGCCATGCTCTGTTCCCTATCTGATCCGTGTGACGGCTGTTGATGTGTCTCATGACAGGCTTCTCCTTCCGTGACGGCCGGCCGATCACATGGCCGATCGCTGTTGGAAATACTCGTCGTACTTGTGGACGAAATCTTTCTGAGCCTGCGGTTGGTGACAGGCGCGGCATTTCCCGAAATCCTCCATGAGCTTCTTCCCGTCCGGTCCGTAGGCGGCATAGAGCCATGATCCGTTCTTGAGATTCTCCGGTTGATCCTGGCCCCAACCTTCGTTCTTCCCCATCACGAAGACCTTCGCGAGATCCGTCTTGATCAACCTGCCGTCCGGGTCCTTGACCGGTTGGTCTCCGTCCATCTTGGCCTTGTAGATCTCCATCACCATGACGGTGCCGTTGGGAAACGGCTCTCCCTGTCTGGTCCTCGATCCCGTGGGATTGATGTAGAGTTCCCGCACCTGCTTCACGTCAGGCTTCTGGACGAAGGACAGGAACTTGGGCCAGGATTGGTAACCCATCGGCAAGGCCAGATCCCCATCCTTCGGTCCCATGGCCGAGGAGGAGACGATGTCCCCCTTCATGGGACCGAGCGCGCCGAGCAGTTCCTTTTTCTCGCGGTCGCCGACCTTGTACTTGTTGAGCACGGCCACCAGATCCTCGACCAGGGCGTCGAATTCGCCGCCGGTGATCTGCATCCCGGCATGGGCGGTCTTCATGTCGCGCCCGCCGTACTTGCACGGTCCGCCGGACGCTTCGCAGATTTGATCGACCAACATGGTTTTGAGGCGAGGGATGTTCGCGTTGGCGAATTTCCCATTGATCCGGTTGTCAGCCGCCACGCGGCCGACAAAATCGTCCACCACCGCCGTAATCGCCGTCTTGCCTCCCAACCGTTCGTAAAGCGATGCGTCCGCCATCCTCCCGCCCGACGATGACTCCATCGTGTTGCAGCCTGCGATGGCGATCCCCAGCAGCCCGATGGCCATCCACATGGCGAATCCCGTCTTCATGGTTGCTCCCTCCTGTTGATGGATTGAATTGCCCGAGTGAAACGCTCCGATTCCCCGGTGCGCTCGGCCGGCTCTCGTTCGCCTCTACGGGAGGTGCGCGGTGCTTGGATTCCAAATTTCCAATTTCGAATTCTAAATTGTAAATTTCGGACGGTGAGGACGGCCGGTTGAAGGGACTGGCTCCCGGTGCTACGCTTTGGGTCCCGCCCTACTGGATTCTCTGACAGGACGGAATGGGGATCACCGATGAATCCAATAGTTCCTCTCATCTCGTAGAGATGGGAGGAGACCGGACGGATGGTCGGCGTGCTGGCTGAGCAATCGGCGCAAGAGCAGGAATGGCTCGACCTCATCGCCAGGACGGCGCAGGGCGACCAGACTGCGTTCGGCAGGCTCTACGATCAATCCAGCGCGCAGGTCTATGGACTGATTCTGCGCATGGTCGAAAACGCCCACACGGCCGAAGAGGTGATGCTGGACGTGTTCACCCAGGTCTGGAAGCAGGCCCATACCTATGATCGACAACGGGGCACCGTGGCTGGCTGGCTCATGACCCTCGCCCGTACCCGCGCCATCGACCGTATCAGGGCCGGACGCACCGAGCGCGCCCTGCTGGCTCCGATGGAAGAGGCGGAATGGCTTCCATCGGATCAGGCGACTCCCGAGGCGCAGTCCGCCGAAGGGCAACAGCGAAGAATCGTGCAACAGGCGCTCGAGACCCTGTCCGCGGAGCAACGGCAGCCGATTCTGATGGCGTACTTCGGCGGATACAGCCAGAGCGAGATCGCGGAACGGCTCGGCATTCCTCTGGGAACCATCAAAACGCGCATGCGATTGGGCATGATCAAATTGCGCGATCTTCTCGCTCCCTATGGAGAAGGGCTCGTGTCATGACACCAGCACGACCGGATGATCGACAGGACCAGGCCCCGTTGCATGCGCTGAACGCCCTCGACGGGCGGGAGCAGATTGAATTCGAGCGGCTCCTGGAGGATGAAGGGGCCGACGCGCAAGCGGCCAGGGCCGAAGTGGCGGAGTTCCGGCAGACGGCCGCCCGCTTGGCGGCCTTGGCGCCGCCCGTCCCGCCGCCGGCTGATCTCAAAGCCAAGCTGATGGCCCGCATCGAAACCGAACCGCAGCGGCCGGCCTCCGCCGGAGCCGAGTTCACCTTCATCAGGGCCTCGGAAGGGACCTGGCTGGAAGTCTCGGCCGGCATGAAGATGAAGGTGCTCTACAACGACCCGGTTACGCGACGGACGACGGCGCTGGTCCGGTTCGCTCCCGGCTATCGGCATGCCCCGCACCGCCATGCGGCGGTGGAAGAACTGTTCGTGCTGGAGGGTGGCTGCGTCTGCGAAGGACAGGCGCTCCTCCCGGGCGATTACCACCGGTCGGCGGCCGGCAGCCGGCACCATGAAACGTCCACCGATGACGGATGCCTCCTGCTGATGACCTTCTCGCCGTTCAACGAAACGGTGAGCACCGCCGCTTCACGAGCATACTCCGTAGCAGCGGGCTTGATTTTCAACCTCGCCTCTTTCTTCACCAGGCTGTCGCGGTTCTTCTCGCGCCGGCCATAACCCGGGAGCCTGTCCCGTCTCCCGACGGTCGTCACGGATTGCGGGGCTGGGCTTTTTGGCCGACGGAAGACAATTTTTCCAGCAACTCTTCGAACCTCGTCGGATCATAGCCCATCATAAAGGCCACGACCGAGAACAGGCCCGCCAGGCGGATGAATTGGTCCATGGTCGGGTTTTCAAACGGATTCGAGATCACCAGGAAGATGCCCGAGATAATGGCGAGATAGACCACGAATCCCCGCATCATCGATACGATCGGGGACTCTCCCATGAATCTGATCCGCCGCTCCAGTCGCGAAGCCCGCGCCACATCTCCGCCGGCTTGAGCCTGCTGCATCTCGTGCTGCAAGAGATTGCGATCGTTCAGCACGCTGGCGCACCCGCCCAGAAAACCGGCGAGCACGCTGAGCAGCGCCACGTTGGTCGGGGTGAACAGCAGCGCCGCCAACAGCACGTTCTCGGCGGACACCGGCTGGTTGGCCTTCAGCGCATCCTCGATCGCCTTCCGATAGGGTTTCGAATCCAGCAGCAGGCCGGCGGCAAATAACGACAGCCAGACCATCATGCCCAGAACCCCGAGCCCTGTCGCCAATCGTTTATTCATGAGCCCTCTCCTTACGCCGGAACTTCAGCACGAATCATGTGTCTACGTCGGAATGAATCGGAGGCAAGTTGGGTACCGGTTCGCCCGCGCCGCCGGCTCAGCCATGAATTCAGCCATCAGAGGTGGCGGCTTGGACGATCTTCGGAATATCGAACTCCGGATGAACGACCATGCCGTATCCGAAGAGATACAGGGGGTATCGAATCGGATACGAGAATCGAGGTGAGGCGTCCGCTCCTCGCTCCGGATCTGGACCGCAAGCATCGTCCTCGCCAGGCCAGCCGAACCAGCGCCATTTTCCATTTGCTCTCGTCAAGCCGGACCGACTACGATAGCCCACTCATCGCCCCTCTCGGTGCGACTCCGCATGGACAGGCAGACGATCACGCGCCATCCAACCACCCCGCTGTTCCGATACCGAAGCCGAGACCGGCATCCAGGATGCCCGGCGCCACTCGCCCAACTCCCTATCCGCGGCGCCCGGCCCATCCCGGGGTTCACATCGGCATGACGCGGCCCGCAGAATCACTCGACATCGTTCGGGGACCCATGGCGCTTGATCGCGCGCGACCGGCGCGGAGGAGGGCCGGTGCTGTTTAATTCCCACGAATTTCTCTTTCTGTTTCTCCCGATCGCCTGCGCGGGCTTCTTCGCACTGGCACAGCGCCGCCTGACCCAGGGGGCTCTGGCCTGGCTCCTGTGCGCCTCGCTGGTGTTTTACGCCTACTGGGATTACCGCTACCTTCCCGTCCTCTTGATCTCAATCGTGATCAATTACGCGCTGGGGACCGCCCTGCGGCGCAGGAAGTCGCTGACGGTCCTCGCGGCGGGAGTCATGCTCAACCTCTCGGCCCTGGCCTACTTCAAGTACGCGCACTTTGTCCTGGACAACCTCGCAACGCTTGTCGGCACGCGGGTGACGATGGAGACTCCGACTCTCCCGCTCGGCATCTCCTTCTTCACCTTCACCCAGTTGGCCTGGCTGGTCGATGCCTATCGCGGAGAGGCGCGATCGACCAGCCTGCTGCATTACTCGCTGTTCGTCACCTTCTTCCCCCATCTGATCGCCGGACCCATCTTGCATCACCGCAACATCCTGCCGCAATTCCACCGATTGAGGATGTTCGTCTGGTCACAGAAGAACGTTGCCCACGGCCTCGTGTGGTTCAGCCTGGGGCTGTTCAAGAAAGTCGTGATCGCGGACCATCTGTCGAGTTGGGTACAACCGGTGTTCGCCCAGCCTCAGGCGGCCACGTTCCTGGATGCCTGGGTCGGGGCGTTGGGATATTTCCTGCAACTGTATTTTGATTTTTCCGGGTACTCGGACATGGCGATCGGCCTCGGCTATCTGTTCAACGTCACCCTGCCGGCGAATTTCAACTCGCCGTATCAGGCCGTCTCCATCATAGACTTTTGGCGCCGATGGCACATGACGCTGGCCTGGTTCCTGAGGGAATACCTCTATTTCCCCCTCGGCGGGAACCGGCGGGGCTATCTTAGGCAGGTGGTCAATATGTTTGTCACCATGGTGTTGTGCGGCCTCTGGCACGGAGCCGGGTGGACGTTCGTCCTGTGGGGCGCGCTCCATGGCCTCTACCTGATCGTCAACCACGGGTGGCGTCAACTCGGTCTTGTCCTTCCAACCCCGTTTGCATGGCTCCTGACCTTCTTGTCGGTGTTGATCGGGTGGGTGGTCTTCCGCGCGCAGACGATCGGCGACGCCCTCGTCCTCCTCCGAACCATGGCCGGCCTTGACGGCATCGCGCTCCCGGCGAAGTATCAGTCCCTGTTCCCCCAGCTTGCCGATTGGGGCGCGCGCTTCACCAATACCGTGTTGATGCGTTCGAACCTGGACCACCTCGCCGCCATCATCGTGTTGCTGATCGCGGTCCTGGCGCTCCCAAACACGATGGAACTGTCGCGGCGGTTTACTCCGTCCTGGCGCTGGCTCGCGTTCGCAGCCTTTGCCGCAGGTTCCTCGATCTTCCTGCTCCGGAGGGGGTCGGAATTCCTCTATTTTCAATTCTAAACGGGAACGGGACCGAGCCCGGGCGCAGGTCGGCATGACAACATACGCCAGATTCAACCGTTGGTTGCTCGCGATCCTGCTGGCCATTTTCGGTCTTGTCATCCTCACCAACGTGGTGATCGACCCCTACAACATCTTTCAAACCTCTTTCCTCCCCATCGATTTGGAAGGCAACCTGCGGTTCACGAAGGTCGAGTTCCTCCACGAACACCGCGACCAGTTCAACACGTTTATTCTGGGATCATCCCGCGCCGGAGTGCTGAGTCCGACTGCCGTCGCCCAACAGATTCCCGGCGCCCGCGCATACAACCTCTCGATCACGGCCGGGACGGCCCGCGAATATCTCGGGCTCCTGCGTTACCTGCTCGACAACCAGTTCACCGTGAAGCATGTCCTGGTTCAGATCGATCTGGACTATCTCTCCAACCGGCGGAACAGCATCGACTATGCCTTCGAGCCGCATCCCTACACGGTCGACAAGAGCCTGCTGAGCGCCTATTGGACCTATGCGACGATTTTCCCGACCAACGTGCTCAAGGAGAAAATCACCCATAACCTCAAACGCAACCCTCACCCCGTCACGATCCAGTACGACTCAGGGGTATTCGTGTTCTGGAAGGCCGAACAATTGATCGCCGAACAGGGAGCCGCGTACTTCTCCAGCCCCCCTTTTCTTTCCCGTGGGATCGAGAGAGACCCCTACCTCGATATCACCCATCAAGTGGAAGCGCTTCGAGCCATCGCGCATCTGTGTCTGGAACGGAGGATCGACTGCGTCTTCTTTATCCCCCCACACCACCATGCCGTGATGGACAGCCTCAACGAGAAGGGATACCAGGAGGCCCTCCTCAAGCTCGGAGAGATCGCCGACTATTATGATTTCAGCGGCTACAACAGGATCACGCTGGACAGCCGGAATTACTATGAACCATCGCATTACCGGCCGTTCATTGGAACGATGATAGTGAACCGCCTCTACGGCGAGTCCGAGACCGGCGCACAGGACTCCTGGGG
>DATIBM010000096.1:0-2277 GCA_035457545.1 Nitrospiraceae bacterium | reverse complement strand
ATGCCGGGACCGATACCTTTATGAAGCTCTGTGCCGATCCGGAGACCAGACCGGATCCCGAGGCGCTGGCCGAGGCCATCCGGCCCGATCTCCTGAAGTTCTTCAAACCGGCGTTCATGGGGCGGGTGATCGTCGTGCCGTACTATCCGATTGCCCAGGACATCATGCGCCGCATCATCGAATTGCAGCTCGGCCGCGTCCGCCAGCGGATCCGGGAAAATCATCGCGCCCAACTCACCTACGACGAGGCGCTGATTGCGGCGATCGCGAGCCGCTGCACCGAGGTCGACAGCGGCGCGCGCAACGTCGACCACATCCTCACGCGCACCATGCTGCCGGAGCTGTCGAAGGAGTTTCTCGCTCGCATGGCGCAGGGCGAACCCGTGACAAAGGTGCATATCTCGGTGGATGGGTCAGGCGGGTTCCAATACCAGGTCAATTGAAGCAGGCCGAGGTATCTTTGCGGATAACCCCGCTTGCCGGATTCGATAAGGGTGCGTTGAGCGTCCGGCGAGACCTATCCGAATCCCGTCGTCCGGAGAAAGAAGTGCCCATGCCGTGAACGGCATGGTGTTTGCTGGGGATGGTGTTGCTGAATGAGAGTGGTGGTCATGAGACGGACTATCGACAGGGTTGATCGACAACGGAGAACGGGATGCCTCTAACCCAAGCCAATCGACTGATCGCCATCAATACGCCGCTGGGACCGGACGTTCTGTTACTGCGGGGCTTCACCGGGCAGGAAGCGATCTCGCGGCTGTTCAGCTTCGAGTTGGATCTCCTCTCCACGGATCCGGAGATCAAGTTCAAAGATATCATCGGACAGACGGTGACCCTTCGCGTGGTGTTGGGGCGCGACAAAGAACGGTTTTTCAACGGGGTGATCAGCCGGTTCATGCAGACGGGGAGCGACGCGGGCCTGGCGAACTATCGCGCCACGATGGTGCCGAAGCTCTGGTTTCTCACCCGCACGGCGGACTGCCGCATTTTTCAAAACAAGAAGGTGCCGGACATCATCCAGGAGATTCTGAAGGAGAACGGCATCACCGACATCAAGACGGTGTTGAAGGGACCCTACGAAGCCAGGGACTATTGCGTCCAATATCGCGAAACGGATTTCAATTTTGTCTCCCGCCTGATGGAACAGTACGGCATCTGTTATTTCTTCGAGCATGTCGACGGGAAACACACGGTCGTCTTGGCCGACGATTTGTCGGCTCACCAGCCCTGCCCGGAGCAGTCCAAAGTCTCATGGAACCCTCAGGGGAGTGATTCACTCGCTGAGGACGTGATTACCAGCCTCCAGTGGGAAGAAAGTTTGCGGTTCGGCAAATACGCCGTCACCGACTACAATTTCGAAACCCCGAGCACGAGCTTGCAGGCCGAGGTGAAAAGCCAAATCGACGTCGGAGGCAACGGCAAGTACGAAATCTATGACTACCCGGGTGAATACGGGAAAAAGTCCGAGGGCGAAAGCCTTGCGAAGATCCGGATGGAGGAAGAGGAAGCTCGATACAAGGTGATCAGCGGCGCCGGTTCGGCGCGCGTCTTCACCACCGGCTTCAAGTTTACCTTGCAGGATTATGTCCGCAAAGATGTGAACGGGGACTATGTCTTGACTGAGGTCCGACACGTCGCCTCTGTGGGGAATACCTATGCGACCGGAGCCGCCGCCGGCGGGAGCGATGAGGATTACTCCAACTCGTTCACGTGCATTCCGGCCAAGACGCCGTTTCGCTCTCCTCAAGTGACTCCGAAGCCGATGGTGCAAGGACCGCAGACCGCTGTCGTGGTCGGCAAAGCAGGCGAAGAGATCTGGACGGACAAGTATGGGCGGGTGAAGGTCCAATTTCATTGGGACCGGTACGGGAAGATGAACGAGGAGAGTTCCTGCTGGGTCCGCGTGTCGCAAAATTGGGCCGGCAAGCAGTGGGGGGCCATGTTCCTGCCGCGCATCGGGCAGGAAGTGATCGTGGAGTTTCTCGAGGGCGATCCCGACCAGCCGATCATCACCGGCCGGGTCTACAACGCCGAACTGATGCCGCCGTATGATTTGCCGGCCAATCAAACCCAGAGCGGTCTCAAGAGCCGTTCCAGCAAGGGCGCGACACCCGACAATTACAACGAGATTCGCTTCGAGGATAAGAAAGGGAGCGAGGAGATCCATCTTCACGCGGAGAAGGATTGGACGATCTTCGTCGAGCACGACAAAACGCAAACGGTCGATCACGATGAAACCTTATCGGTGACCAACAATCGGACGAAAACCGTGGGGGT
>DATIBM010000095.1:0-4808 GCA_035457545.1 Nitrospiraceae bacterium | reverse complement strand
GCCAGAGCGGCGGCACGGTCGGGGAAGATGCGCGGGTCGTCGGCGCCTGGAATCAGGACATCAGCGGCCGCGGAGTCCGGATCGCCATAGTCGATGACGGGCTGGAGATCGGTCATGAAGACCTTGCTCCCAATGTGATTTTTGGGCAAAGCCACAATTATCTGACCCATGGCTCCGATCCCACGCCGGTCAGCAGCGGGACCTGTAGAGAAGCCGGAGGGTCGGCGGACTGTCATGGCACGGCAGTAGCCGGAGTGGCCGCAGCATTCGCGAACAAGACCGGAGGCCGCGGGATCTCTCCCTATGCAAGTCTGGTCGGATACAACCTGCTTGCAAGCGGGGTCATCAGCCCGGATAGTCTGGAAGCCGACGCCATGACGAGAAATGCGGCCGGCGTATGGATCTCGAACAATAGTTGGGGCGCGCCGGATGACGGGCGCCTGCATCCCAGCGGCCCGCTCTGGAAAGCGGGTGTGCTGGCCGGTTTGTCCGGCGGTCGAAACGGGCTGGGCACCATCTATGTCTGGGCCGGCGGAAACGGCGGTCCGCGGAGAGGCGACAATTCAAACTATGAGGGTTATGCCAATTTTCGCGGCGTGATGGCGGTCTGCGCGATCAACGCAGCCGGCCGGCAACCGCCCTATTCGGATCCCGGCGCCAACCTTTGGGTCTGTGCTCCATCCAACACGGTCGGGCCCGGGTTTGCGTTGCCCGGCATCACGACCACGGACCGGTCCGCTTCCCAAGGGTACAATACGTCTGGATCGGGCAGTGATCCGGTCGATCCCAACTATACGACCCAGTTTGGCGGGACATCCGCGGCCACCGCCGTGGTTTCCGGAGTTGCCGCGCTCATGCTCCACGCGAATCCGAATTTGGGATGGCGCGATGTGCGACAGGTGTTGGCGGAAACGGCCAGGGAGAACGATCCCGGCGACTCGGACTGGACGATCAACGGGGCCGGATTTCACGTGAATCACAAGTACGGCTTTGGCACGGTCGATGCCGAAGCCGCCGTCACCAGGGCCCGCACCTGGACGAACCTCGGCCCGCAGCGCACCTTTTCACGAACCCTCACGCCGTCGTTGGCGCTTGCCGACGCGGGGACCGCCACGAATACGGTCGCGATCGCCTCCAGCGGGATCGCCAGAATCGAATGGATCGAGATTGAGGTGACGCTCACTCACGCCAACGACGAAGAGCTGGAAATCGTCCTCCGCAACGAAACCACGGGAACCACGAGCGTTCTGGCCGAACCTCGTACCTGTTCGGGAAGCGGCGTTGATCTCTGCGGCGACTACAACGCGTGGATCTTCGGCAGCGCGCGCCATCTCGGGGAGGGGGTGGATGGCAATTGGACGTTACTGGTCCGAGATACGAGTCCAGGCCTCACGGGGACGTTGGTCTCCTGGAAACTGACCTTTTACGGGACGTGACGGGGAGTGGACCACGTGGCAAGACACACGGCTCCATTGATGGTTCTGGCATTGGTCACGATCGTAAGCTGCGCCGGCATGGAACGGATCGGCGGTCCTCCGCAGGCCCATTCTCAGGAGCCGGCACAAGGCCGTTGGGGGACGTCCTTCATCTGGTTCGACGGGACAAACGAACGGCGGGTCTGGCTCGATGCAGAACAGGTGGCTGAATTGGCCCCCGGTCAAGGGTCCGCAACCAGCCTGCCCCTCGGCCATGTCCTTCCTCACAGCCCCCGCGGTTTCCGGCTCTGGGAGGTCGAAAAGGGAGTGACTCCCGATCGACTGGTGAAGGAGCTCGGCTCCGGAAGCGGGAGGGCCACATTCTCTCCGGTGCTTCGGGATGCCCCGTCACCGGAGAGTCCGATGCGCCTGCTGCCGGGAAACGTGATCGTCGATCTCGATCCGACCTGGTCTCAAGAGAAGGTGCAGGCCTGGGCAGACCGGCATCAAGTGGAAGTGTTGGCCCGTCTTCCGATCGGGGCGAATATGGTGGTGATCAAGACCGCCCCGGGATTGGCCGCGTTGGAACTTGCGAATAAGCTCTATCGTTCGGGCGAGGTGCGGGCGGCCTTTCCGGACTGGTGGACGGAAAAAACGCTCAAGTAACAGGTTTCCATCCAAATTCTTCAGGTCTGCGCCCACCCTGCCAACAACAGGTATCCCCCGTTGTAGTACATATGCAGCAGTGCCGGCGGGTACAGGCTACCGAGCCGTTCCCGAAGGTAGCCTAGCGCCAGAGAGACCACGAAAATGCCTCCCGTCCAGAGGAACTGATGGGTGGGCAGGTGCGCCAAGGCAAAGGCGGCGCTGGCAACCACATTGGCCAACGTAAGCGGCCCGCAGAGAAGGCGGCGGCCGGTTTCTTCCAGCAGAATCCCCTGGAAGACACCGCGAAAGAACACTTCTTCAAAAACCGGCTGCCACAGAACGATCGACAGCACAACCAGCGGGTCGCTGCCGGTCCCTCTCAGCGGCGAGCCGGCGCCGGCAACGGACAGGATGATCCAATAGACGATTGCGGCAAGCACCGCTCCGACAAAGCACAGGTCGTTGATCCATCCGGGCCGATAGATGAGGCCGCAGATCTCCGCAACGTTACGCCAGGCCTCCAGCCAATTCTTCCCGATCGAACGATCTGAACAGGCAGACCTCAGCATGGAACCGATTCTTTTCCAGCCTCGACCATGTCAGTACCGTCTCCGGCTGTATCGCCAGATCAGATAGCCGATCGATGCCACTACGAGCAAAGGCAACAGGGGATCGAACGCCGACGAGGGATTCAACACGCATCCGCCGCCTCCATCATCACCGACGGTGCCCGAAGGAGTTGGTGCAGGCGGTGGGGGCGGCGGTGGCGGGATCGTGTTGAACGTGGCCGTCACAGTCGCGTCGGTGGAGACCGTGCAGGTCCCGGTGCCTGAACAGTTTCCTCCGGACCATCCGGCGAAGGTCGAGCCGGAAGCCGCCGTGGCGGTGAGGACAACCGAGGCTCCGGTGCCGAACACAGCCTGACAAGTCGAACCGCAATCAATCCCGCTCGGAGCGGATACCACGGTGCCAGTTCCCGTGCCGTTTCTCATGACTGTCAGGTTGAAGGTGCCGAATGTCGCACTCGCCCACCAGGTGCCCCACCGCCCATTCCCATCGACCGTGCCGGACCCCACCGGTTGTTCGGCATATTCCTGGATGGTCCAGAACGTACGATCATCCTCAGGATCGACCGTCGTGGCGCTATAGTCGCCCCAACGGTTCCTCCCTGCACCGAACGTTTTATAGTAGGGCCCCAATCCTTCCTTCATGAGTTCGACCGGCTGCATCGAGCCTGGCGGGTCTCCCGTTTCTCTGGCTGTGTAAGCAGCCCCGGCATACATCGCGGGAGACGATGCGCTGAAGCCGATCATGACATGGTTGTCCTTATTGACTCCGATCGACGGGTAGAAGAAGGACATGACGTTGTCGCCGATCCGTCCCTCCTGAATCGGCGGACCCGCTTCAGAGAGTGACGCTTCTGCCGGATCGATCTCATACCACGCGACCTCCGCCCTCTGAAAATCAGCACTGCCGAGGTGCTGAACGGTCCACAGACGGCCGTTTCGGAAGACCGCATTCTGGAGTCCCTGGCCATGGACTTCTAAGTTCGGGACCCCTCCCAACTGACGTGCTGAGGGGGCAAATAGTTGCTGATTCACGGCAATGAAACCCAGATCTTCATACTTCGGGTCCGGAGAAAACCGGACGCGGCCAACACGGAGCGCATTTGGTCCCGGCCCACTGGCAATCAACCATTTCCCGGAGACCACGTACTCAAACTCCGAATGGCCAAACACGTGGGCCGGTTGGGATGACCCACCTAGCAGTGACGTCCTGAACTCCGTAAATTGGATAATCGAAGAATTTTGCAGCAGCGGCTGCTTGGGAATGACCCAGAGTTTCCTGTTTGAGCCGCCACCGATCATATTGGCCGTCACATAATAGTTCCGGGCGTCGAGTCCTAGTCCAGGATAGTCCGCCCATTCGCTGAACTGGGTGTCGTTGAAGCGGTCGGCATCGATGGCATAGAGAAACCAGTCACCGGTCGGATCGGCGGTGGCGGAGACACCGATCAGTATCCAGGACCAGGGCGGCTCGCGTCCGCCGATGGAGATCGCCACGAATCGTTCCGCATATTGATCGTAGAGCACCTTGGGATCGAAGACGTCATTGGCCGGTTCCTGGATCCCCGTTCCGAGTGAGGACCAGAAGTTCCTGAGGGTCACTTGGGTCAGCAAGGTCCCGGTAACTTTCTCAAAAAAGCCGACTCCATTGTTCAGGATCTCCATGAGATGCGCGCGACCGACAGCGCCCTGGGTGTCGGGAGGGATCCATCCCGTATCGATGAGACCTGGGAAACTGCTGTTGAGCGGGGGAGCCGCTGGGGCTTGCAATCCGGGAGAGCGTTCACTTGGTTGAGATGGTTGGATCAGCAGACCGCTGTCGCGATTGGGGCTTCCCGGCTTTTTTTTTACTTCAGGGAAGGGTTTGTTGGGGACTTCTTCATGGTGGGGAGCAACTCGCTGGATCTGACGGGGAGGCGCCGACGCCCGCTCCCGCTTCTCCATTTCCCGAAGCCGGTCGGTCGCGTGGGGAGCCGCCACCGACTTGGTGACGCCCTTGACCTGCTGTTCTTCCGCCGCCGTAGCGACCTGTGGCCCGATGAGCACGACCGGCAAGAGAGCGAGGAGAAGAACGAGACGCCGACACACCCAATCCCTCTGGGAATGGGAGTCATTCCAGTGCCGCATCGAGAATCCCTCCTTGGCGAAGTCTCACAGGATGGCCGGACAGGTCCTCCGG
>DATIBM010000094.1:0-30156 GCA_035457545.1 Nitrospiraceae bacterium | reverse complement strand
AAACCCCGTCACGAGACGGGCGGGGATGCCCAATGTCCTGAGGAGCACCACCATGGCCGTCGCATAGTGTTCGCAGTAGCCCGTCTTGCGCACGAAGAGAAACTGCTCCAGCGGTTTGGAAGACTGGCCGCGGCCGACGTCCAGGCTATAGCGAAAATGGCGTTGCAGATACTGCGAAAGCGCCAGGGCCTTGAGATAGGGCGTCGAGACGCCGGCCGTTGCTTCCTGCGCCAGTTGTGCCACGCGGGGGGAGAGCGGAGGAAGTTGTAAAAAATGCCGTCGGATCTCCTCCGGATAAGTGAATGACGTTGCGGCCCGATCCGCCTCGCGAATCGAGACCGGTGTCGACCAGACCGTGTATTGCGTCCGTCCCGTCGATGGAACGGGGAGAAACAGGCTGCCCATCCCGTCGGTCTGGAGGGTCAGAAAGTCCCCATCGATCGAGCGAGGGAACGACAGGCCGAACAGGACCGTGGTATCGAGGCCTTCCA
This sequence comes from Nitrospiraceae bacterium, assembly GCA_035457545.1. Classification (GTDB taxonomy): domain Bacteria; phylum Nitrospirota; class Nitrospiria; order Nitrospirales; family Nitrospiraceae; genus Nitrospira_G. Next base: position 29,665 of record DATIBM010000094.1, on the reverse strand, counting down.
GCAGGATGGTCTGGACGATAGGGGTGCCCGGCTGTCGCTCGTATGGCGTTCCGCGTCCTGGCAGCAAACCGAATCTGCCGGATGGACCGTCGTTCACGAGCCGGCGCTTTCGGAAGGTATTCACCCAGGCGGTCCCGTTGTACCAATCGTAGGCCATGCCCCTGAGATACAAGGCCGATTCCGGGGTCTGCGTTCTGCCGGGCAATTCCATCCGCATCACCACACTCTCATCCAACTTGATCTGGCCCATGACCCCGAGATCCACCTTTTCCGTGAACCCGACGGTGCGCATGGCCTCGTCTCGGTTCTTTTGAAACAACCCGACGCCGATGCGAGGGAACGTGAAGAAGATAATCAGGGTCACCGCGAGCGCACCGGCAGCCAGCCCGTTCGTGGACCAGAAGAATTGCGCGGTGATCCGTCCGATTTCCTGCAGCGCCGGCTCCGGTCCGGTGGCGTGGCCCGTGCGGTCGGCGTCCATGACGAGTTGATACAACAAGAGGGTCCAGACGCCGATCAGCAGATAGGCCACCACCACCGTTCCGTACCACACCTCCGTCGTCATCGCGGCCGAGGCGAGGATCATGATGAAGCTGATGGCGTAGATCTGGAGATAGTCGCGCCGCTGATGGAGGTTGAACAATTTATTGACCATGAGCCCGATCAGGAAATGGACGCCGGCGTGCAACAGGTCATTGGAAAACCACAGATAGTCGATCCAGAACCAGATAAACGCCACCATGATCAGCACGTTCCAGAAGTGCAGGGACGCGCCGAGCGGCTGGGGCAGGCTGGAGGGCTGCATGGCAAATGCGGCCAGCGCCGCGAGCAGGCAGCCGAAGCCGAGAACTAGAAAACCGGGCGGCAACGAGGCGGTCAGCGCAAGCCCGGCGAAGGCCGTGGTCGCCAGGAGCAGAGAGCTAAGCCGGAACGCGCTGGTCACATCCATGCGGGAGAGCTCCAGACTCCGGGCTGCTGAGGTCGATAAGGTGCGTCGCCCGCTCGTACCGGCGCCGGAGGTCCGGCGTGGACCAGGGCAGAATGGCGATCATGAGGTCGCCGTCGTCGGAATCCGGTTCGGTCGCAGACGTGGGCGGTGCGGTTCCGTCGTCCCGCGGTTCCTGCGGGAGGCACGTAGCCAAGGGAGCGAGAAGGCGGCGCAGGTTCTCATCGTCTGAGTCGGCTTGTACGGTGGTCTCTCCGGTTACCAAGCGGACTCGATACCCCTGCTCGTGCAGATGCGCGACGACGGAAGCCGCCAGGGTAACTGCCTGCTCGAATCGGTCCCGCGCCTGGGCGGAGGCGATGACGGAGAGATGGACGGATGCCGTCTCCTGCGTTTCCGCCTCCGCCTCACGCACCATGAGCTGGGAGGTGCGGGCTGTGCTCATCCAATGAATGCGCCGTGAGTCGTCCCCCGGTTGATACACACGCAGATTGTAGAGATCCAATCCCAATCCTTTTCTTAGGAGACGGGCCCGTGCGCCTGCGGCGACCGTCTCGGGCAGCAGCGTCGGAGGCAGGGGGAACGGTTGCGGGAGGACCGTGATGATCGTTTCGCAGGGGACAAAGGCCCGTTTGACGAACAGGCCAAAGGGAAACGGTGTTGCCAGCCACATCCCCTCGATACGATAAAGCCCGCGTCGCGGGAGGTTCAGGCGACAGGAGTGCAGGCGAGAAGTCTGGGGAGGCATGTATGCCAGGTGCAGGTCTCGGTCGATCTCCGAGCCCGCCACTATGTCATACAGACGGAGCGAAAAGCTGGGCAGGCGGCTTTTGCGATTGGTGATAGTGATCGTCAAGGTTCCGGTCTCTCCGGCATAGAGGAAGGCCGGCGCATGCCGATAGATCTCCAACTTGCGTAGGCAGAGCTCGGACAGGAGGCCGGACATGACGATCAGGCTCAACATCATGGCCAGCAACAGATAGAAAAGATTGTTGCCGGTGTTCACAGCCGCGACCCCAACGGCCACAGTGAACAGGATGAAACGTTTCCCCTCCGCGGTAAACCGAATCGAACGGTGGCGGAAGAGGTGGCGCAGCAGGAGCCGCCAGTGCGAAGTGGAGGCGATGCCGGGCGGGCGCCAGGTGGTGCGAGCCACGTTGGCTCCGCCGAGATCTCTCATGATCATGCCCGCTTGCACGGTTCGGTTGTTCGTGGCTCCGCGGCGAAGCTGGCGCGTTGGCTAAAGCGGAACGGGAACGGAATGGATCAGGTCGTGCACGACGCGTTCCGTTTGTTCGGCGATCTTGCCGCGCGCGGCGTGGGCGCGGTTCAGCATGATGCGGTGGGACAGGATGAGCGGCGCCAACTCCTTGATGTCGTCGGGCAGACAATAGTCGCGCCCGCGCACCAATGCCAGGGCCTTGGCGGCCTTGCAAAGCGCCAGCGCACCTCTTGTGCTGACGCCGAGGCTCAAGAGGTCGGTTTGCCGGGTGGCGAGCACCAGCGCCAGCAAATAATTCATCAACGTGTCGTGCATCCGCACCTTTTCGACCTGATCCTGAAGGTCAAGCACGTCTTGAGCCGTCACCACCGGCTCGAGCTCTTCGGCCGGATGGAGCGATTGCGGGCGATCCAGCACCTTTTTCTCCTCTTCCGGCGAGGGATACCCGATCCGGAGGCGCATCAGGAAGCGATCGACCTGCGATTCGGGGAGCGGAAAGGTGCCGTGGTACTCCGCCGGGTTCTGCGTGGCGATGACCATGAAGGGTTGATGGAGCGGATAGGTCTGGTTGTCCACGGAAATCTGGGCCTCGCTCATCGCTTCCAGCAGGCTGCTCTGGGTCTTGGGCGTGGTCCGGTTGATCTCGTCGGCCAGGACGATATTGGCGAAGATCGGCCCACGCATGAACTCGAAGGCCTGTTTTTGCCGGTTGAAGATCGAAATGCCGACGATGTCGGAAGGGAGCAGGTCGCTCGTGAACTGGATGCGCTTGAAGGAGCAGTCGATGGAACGGGCCAGACTGTGCGCGAGCGTCGTCTTGCCGACGCCGGGGACGTCCTCGATCAGCAGGTGCCCGCGCGCCAGCAGGCAGACGATCGTCATTTCAATCACAGGGGACTTGCCCTTGATCACGCGCGCGATATTCTGCTGGATGTTCCGGATGGCTTGTGCGTTGTCCACGATGTCGGCGACAGGAGGTGGCCAGGGTTACGCGGCGGACATTGAAAAAGTCTAACAGAGGGTCCGGGGAGCGTCAATTTTATCGCCGTTTTCGCAAGGGCTGAAAAGCCGCTCCCAGAGCCGTTCCCGGCGATAGGCGGCTCCATCGTCAGGCGGGAATCAACAGGAGAAACCAGGGAGCGGATTCCTCTCGAAGTCGAGAGAATTGCCGCGCGGTCGCGCTGGCGGGCATGCCAGGAAAGGTGGCGCCGCGCCGAATGAGGACATCGCGGAAGCCGAATGTCGTGGCCGCATCTGGGCTGAACGCGACCGTGCGGGGGATGTCGCGGCGAAGCTCCGTGAGATCGGCCAGGCTCTGTGGGCGGCCTGGAGGCAAGGTCTGGAGATCACGGTAGAGCCGGTCGAAGACTTCGGGCAGGGCCTGCTCGGTGAAGAGCACATCGCGCGGACGCTTCGACGGATCAGCCACGAGTTGCGCCAGCAGTTCCCAAAAGACCTCTGAATCAACGGCGCCGAGCACAGAGAGCAGCCCTCGGTGGGCGATCACGTCGAGCAAGGCGAGCGGCCCGCGAATGTCGAATTTCCACTCCGGGAAGAGCAACGCCCGTCCTTGGTGGAGGACTTCCAATGCCGGCTCGCCATGAGCCCGTACCTGTCGGTAGGCCCCGCGTGTTTCCCGCAGGTGCCGGTCAATCAGTTCGGGAGAGAGCCGAGACGGTTCGTAAGAAAAAGTGGGATTGGCTGGCGCCCAACAGGTGACCAGATAGTACCAGGGACGAAGGACACAGCGACGGTCGGGCTTCTCCAAGGCAAACATATCCTGGTCGCCCCAGTAGCGAAACTGCAATCCCGGCTTTGTCTTGAGGCTTGCGACCCTGTCCTGCGTGGCCTGATAGGCCGTCCCAAGGGAGGAGCCGGGTTTGATCCGGTCGAGCGCATGGACCGTCAGCAGGCGGCCGCGCTCGCGAATGGGCGGGAGGTACTGGGCAACCAGTTCGTGGACGAAGGACAGGTCGCCTGCGCCGAGATCCAACAGGGATGGGGCCTCAACTTCAAGCAAGAGGTCGAAGGGGTTGGCATGACTCCGCAGGAACATTTCCACTTGATCGGGTGTCCAGTCGGGGCCGGCAATGAAACGATCCTGCAGGCCGGCCAGCCCAAAGTGCACACAGAGCGCGCGAAGGGCTTTGGTCGTGGGGAAGCCGGTCAGTCGTTTCAGGAGGTCGCTGTCTGGTTCCGGAACTGTGGATTCATGCTCGGCGCGCCGCAGGCAGGCCAACAATGGCTCACGAATCTCGGGAACCAGCGTGGAGGTTCGGATCGCCTCGAATAAGCGGTGCAACGTCGCGAAGAGGTTGTCACCCGCGATCATGGCGCGGGAGGCTTGCCATTCGCGCGGTTTCGACGAGCGGAGAGTTTTGAGGTGCGAACGGAATTCGACAAGCGCAGGAGAGTCCAGCGGAAACCGTCCGGTTTGGTCAGGGTGAGTGGTCACCGGGATGACGAATCGATGCACAAGTTCGGAAGCAGGGCAGCATAAGAACCGGCACGGCCGGCGTCAAGACGCGAGCTTGCCGCAGCGTGGCGCCTGTGTTAGGGAACAAACACACATGAACATGAATGGATGGCTTCTGAAATCAGCCGGCCTGGCCGCGGCGATCCTGTGCCTCAGCACCGCTCTGTCCTGCACGATGGTGACAGCCGACCAGGACCCGCCGGGGGCTCAGCAGGGGAGCGTTCGTCCGAACGACCCGGCAACGCAGCCGACTGCCGCATGGAAGCCCGGCGTAATCTTGTCGGCTGACACCGGAGAACCGTCCAGTATTGAGGACTGGCTCCCCGGGCTCCGAGGCTTCGATGTCATTTATCTCGGAGAGGAGCATCAGAATCCGGAACATATCAAGGCGGCGCTGCTGGTCCTGCGATCGCTGCTCGCACAGGGGCGACGTCCTCTGCTGGGAATGGAGATGTTCTCCTGGGACGGACAGCCGGCCTTGGACCGGTATGTGGCAGGGGAGACGGATGCGGATCAGCAGTTTCTCGAAGCGGTGCGGTGGAAACAGAACTGGGGCGGCTCGTTCGAGGACTATGCCCCCTTGGTGGTCTTTGCGCGTGAACATAAGCTGCCGGTGCTGGCGCTGAATCCACCTCGTCCCCTTGTCAGGAACGTGGTCAAGGATGGGGTGGAGGCGGTCGCGAAGGGGGAGGAAGCAGCCCGCTGGGGCATGAGGGGCGAGGAACTTGTCGAGGATGCCGGCTATCGGGAAGCCATCATCGGTCAGCTCAAGGCCTGTCATGGAGGCGGAACGGATCGTGATTACGAGGGCATGTACGAAGCGTCATTGTTCCGCGATGAAGGGATGGCCAAGACCATCGCGGACTCGCTGGCCCGCATGGCCACCGAGGGAGATCCGGCGCGCGGCCCCTTCGTCAGCTATACCGGAGGCGGGCACATCCAGTATCGGCTGCCCGTTCCCGGTCGTGTGCAACGGCGGGTCGGGCCCGGCGTGAAGCAGGTGACGATCTACATGACCTCGTTTGATCCGGCTCGCACCGACGAAGTGCGAGACCAGTTGACCCGACATATCGCCGACTACCTGTGGTTGACGCCGGTTGGTCCGCAAGGACCTCCACGCCGCTGCCGTTGAAGGCCCTATCGTGGACAGGCCGTTGACGCCGGGCGCCTCCGCTGCATCGAGCGCAGCTTGTGCGACGAGGGGGCTGTCCGTGTCTTCAATCCTGCTTTTCTTGACAGGTTCCGTACCCGGCGGTACAACCGGACAGAAAAGAAGTGCGGCAGTCGACAGAGTCTCCTCTCTCCCCATGCGAAATTCCATCCCCTGTACGGCGAGCCGTCTTGGTCTTCTCGAACCGACGATGATCCAATCCATTGTCGAGCAGAAGGCCTATCAACGGGGCAACCAGTACTTTTCGGAAGCCCGCGTACGCCTGCTTGAGGCCAATGAGCAGGACATTGCCGCGACGGTTAGCGGTAATTCAGGCCTGTATGAACAGACGATTCGCCTACGGGATGGCCATCTGGTGGCATCCTGCTCCTGCTCCTTGAGCGAGCCGCCCATGTGCCGGCATTGCGTGGCGGTGCTGCTGGAATATCACCGATGGGTGTCCCTACGGCTGAAGCGCGACGGTGCTCCGGTTCGGGCGGCGGCGGAAGCGCACAAGGGGAACGGGAAGGCTCCCGCGGCAGCCGGCCATGCTGCGAACGACTTGAAGCTCAGCGAGGTAACAGAATTCATCGGATGGCTCCAGGCCGCGATGAAGAGCCTGGAGACGCGGGAACCGCTTCCCGATTCACCGCCACAAAAGACCGGTCTGGTGGCCGATTGGATCAGCGCCATCAGGGAGTTGGAACGAAAGCGGCGCGAAGGCGAAGAGTTGCGGCAGGCGCTCCAAGAAGATCTGTCACAGCACGAGGGTCAGATCCAGCAGCTCCGGCAGCAACTCACGTCGGTTCAGGAGGAGTTGGAGACGGTTAAGGCCAAGAGCCAAGGCCTTGAGCGGGAGATTACCGGCTATCAGGCCATGGTCGCCAAGCTGACCACGCTTTCGCGCGAAATCTGCCAGTTCGACCTGCAGATCAAGACGGTGTCCGGAGATCTCACCAAGAGCGGGAATCAGTTGGAGCAGTTGTCACGCGCCTTTCGGGACGTGGCAGCCGCTCTCCAGGATCTGGGCAAGCGGCACCCCTAACCCTCCTGCCACAGCTTACGGGCCGACACAGCCCCTTGAAATGGACCTCGGCCGTTCTGTACAATCGCCCTCTCATTCTCGTATCCGCTCATCCATAAAGAGGAGGGAAGAGGTATGTTCCGCAAGATGTTCGGTTTCACCGGTCTCGTACTCTTGAATGCGTCCCTGGCTGTCGCCAATGCCCCGACGGATGGTCCACCGGACTATAGCGGCATCACGGGCATGTACTATGGCTTGATCGGCATGATCCTGGCGTACGGGGTGTACGACACCTTCTTCAAGAAGTCCTAAGCCGTCCTTTCACGTCATTCGGCTTTCCATTCCTGTCCGATCACGCCTGCGCCCGTGTCGCTCGTGCGACTCAGCGACGCGGGCGTTTGTATTTTGTGCGCGGCTGACTCTTATGACGAACCCCGTGGATGGTGTGGTGCGGACAGGAGGGGTTCGATCGTCTTGAACACCGTGTCCACGATCTTCTTGTATCCTTCCGCTGTGGGGTGGATGCCGTCCGACTGGTTCAGGGCCGGATCCGCGGCGACCCCGTCAAGGAAGAACGGGATCAAGGCAAGGTTATAGCGGCGGGCCAGGTCGGCATACAGGGCCTCGAATCCTCTGGTGTACTCTGCTCCATAGTTCGGCGGGAGCTTCATGCCCGCGAGCACGACGGTGACGCGGGCCTCCCGCAGCCGTCGGATAATCTCCTCAAGATTGGCCTTGGTTTGATCGAGGCTCAACCCGCGCAATCCGTCATTGGCCCCCAGTTCCAGAATCACCAGCGTAGGAAGATTCTTGAGAATCCACGGGACCCGCCTGAGTCCGCCGGCGGTGGTGTCTCCGCTCACTCCGGCATTGATGACCCGGTACTTGTGCCCGGTCGCCTCCAATCGTTGTTGCAACAAGGCCGGATAGGTCTGCTCGCGGGGGACGCCGAGTCCGGCGGTGAGGCTGTTGCCGAACGCGACGATGCGCGGCCGGTCCTCCCCGTGCGGAGCCGTTTCGGTCTCGACTCCGCGCGATGACGCCCAGGCCCGCTGGTGCGTTGACAGCCCCTGTGGGCCGAAGGGACCGTAAAGGTGAGCCATCCCGAGCAGCAACCCGATGGTGAAAAAGACGCGGGGCTTCATCCTGCCCCAGTATAATATGACAGTTGTCTGACGCGGTAACGGCTGGAGTCTCTTTCTTGTGATTCAGATCCGTGATCTGGTGATGCAGCTTTCGGGCGGCGGCCACACGCTCACGGTGTTGTCCGGCATCTCCCTGGAGATCCCGGACAAACAAACCGTCGCGATTGTCGGACCTTCAGGGAGCGGAAAATCGACGTTGCTGGGGCTCATCGCCGGTCTTGACCGCCCCACGGCCGGGTCGATTCAGATCGACGGCGTCGAAATCACCGACATGCCGGAGGCGGAGCTGGCTCGGTTCCGCCGCGAGAAGATCGGCTATGTATTCCAATCGTTTCACCTGATTCCTACCTTGACGGCGGTCGAAAACGTCGCGGTCCCTTTGGAGTTGAGCGGCGTCGCGGACGCCGTCGAACGCGCGGAGGCCCTGCTGGATGCCGTGGGGCTCGGCGATCGGCGGGGCCACTATCCGGTCCAACTGTCAGGCGGCGAGCAGCAACGGGTGGCGGTGGCACGGGCCTTTGCCTGCCGCCCGCCGATCCTGTTGGCCGACGAGCCGACGGGAAACTTGGATTCGGCCAACGGGCGCCACGTCATGGAGCTGCTGCTCGCGCTCCACCGCGATGCGGGGACGACGTTGATTCTGGTGACGCATGAACCCCAGTTGGCCAGCCGCATGGGACGGATCATTTCGCTTCGGGACGGACGGATTGCTTCCGACGACGTTTCTCGAGGAGGTCCCATGAGCCAGGAGCAGCCTCGATGATGGGATTCTCCTCCCGCATGGCCTGGCGGGAGACCCGCGCCGGCTGGCGGCACTTCCTGTTTTTTCTGGTCTGCATCGCCGTCGGCGTCGGCGCCCTGGTCACCGTGAGCGTGTTCGCCGCGAACGTGGAGCGGACCATCACGCGCGAGGCCAGAAGCCTGATGGGCGGCGACATCGAGGTGCGCCTCTCCCGTCCCATCAGTGTCGAGGGGCGTCAGGTGCTCGAGTCCCTGGCCGAGCGCGGCATCGCCGTCACGCATGCCAGCGAACTGATCGCCATGGCCGCGGTTCAGGCGACCGCCGACCTGCCGCGGCCGAGCCAGATGTCCCAGGTGGTGGAACTCAAGGCGGTCGAACCGACCTATCCCCTCTACGGCCAGGTTGGACTCGACCCGGATCGCCCGCTCCATGATCTGCTGGCGGCCGCCTCATGCGGAGCGATGTCCTGCCATGGCGCGGTGGTCCAGGAGTCGTTGCTCATTCGCCTGGGCCTTCGGCCAGGCCAGCACCTCAAAATCGGAGAGGAACTGTTCGCGATCACTGGCCTTCTGAGGAAGGAGCCGGATCGCATGGCCAACGCGTTCAGTCTGGGACCCCGTGTGATGATTTCCCAGGAAGGGCTGGCGGCGGCAGGCCTCATCAAGCCCGGCAGCCGTGTGCGGGAGCGTTATCTCATGCGCATTCCGCCGGGATCGGCGGTGATGCCGTTGGTGCACGAGCTGCGCGGCAGGCTGGACAAGGACCAGGCCCGTGTGTCGTCTTCCCACGATGCCCAACCCCAACTGAAACGGTTCCTGGATCAGATGGGACGGTATCTCGGCCTCGTCGGGCTGACCGCCCTCTTCGTCGGGGGCATCGGCGTGGCGACGACGGTCCACGCGTTCATGCGCGAGAAGATGGCGACCATCGCCATCATGAAGACCCTTGGGGCGACCACGGCCGTGATCATCGGGATCTATCTCCGTCAAGTGCTCCTGCTGGCCCTGTTGGGGAGCTTGCTCGGCGCCGCCGTCGGGCTGGGCTTGCAACAGGTCATGCCCGGGTTGGTCAAAACCGCGTTTGCAATCGACCTGCTGGAGCAGATTGATTTCGGCGCTACGGTGAGCTGGCCCAGCCTGCTGGTTGTGGTGAAGGGTATCGTGTTGGGACTGTTGACCGCGATCCTGTTTACCCTCTGGCCGCTGCTGCGGGTGCGCGAGATCCGGCCGGTCGTGATTCTGCGGCGTGACCTGGCGGCGATGAAACAGGCGCAGGAGGCCGGCCATCGGAGTGGGTTGGTCGGAGGCCGGGGATCATATGATGGCATTTCGATCGCGGCAGCGACCGTCACCGCCCTGGGACTCGGTCTGTTGGCTGTATGGCAGGCCGGCTCCTGGACCGTGGGCCTGCTCTACGCGATGGGGCTGCTCGCCGCGGTTCTGATCCTGCTGGGATCGGCGCGCGTTCTGATATCGCTTGTGCGACGGATGCCACGCCCGCGGTCGCTGCCGTTGCGGCAGGCGCTGGGGAACCTTCACCGGCCGGGCAGCCAAACGACAGGCATCATGGTCGCCATCGGGCGGGCCTTGATGGTGACGGCCACGGTCTCGATTCTTGAACGGGCCCTGGTCGAGCAGGTGGTCACGAACCGCCCCGATGACGCGCCGACCTTCTTCTTCATCGATATCCAGCCGGATCAACGGGAGGGGGTGTTGAGCCTGATCCATCGGCAGACCGGGGCGCTGGACCTGGATGCGATTCCGCTGGTGCGGTCCCGTCTGGCCAGCGTCAATGGACAGCCGGTCAAGGCTGAAGAGGATGCCGGCGCCTCCCCAGCCGATCGCGACGAGCGGCGGAAAAACTGGTACCTCACAAGGGAGTATGTGCTGAGCTTTGCCGAAGCCCTTCCCAAGGGGAATGAATTGATCAAGGGAACCTGGTGGCCGGCCGGGCTCGTTCCCGAGAAGCCGCTGATCTCGATCGAAGAAGAGGCTGCCAAGTATTTGGAACTTGACGTCGGGTCCACGGTCGAGCTGGAAATCCAGGGCGCCGTGGTGGCGGCGGAGGTCAGCAGCATCCGCAAGGTAGAATGGGGAAATTTCACGACCAACTTTTACATGATCCTCTCACCAGGCAGCATTGAGGGGGCGCCCTTCACCTATGTCGCCACGGCCCGTGTCAGACCGGACCAGGAGGTGCCGTTGCAGCAGGCGATGGTGCGCGCGTTCCCCAACGTGACGGCCATCAACATCGGCGACGTGCTCGACAGCTTCACCGCAATGTTGGATCGGCTGGCCCTGGCTATTCGGGCGGTTGCGCTGTTCTCCGTCCTGTCCGGAGCCGTCGTGATGGGCGCGGCCCTCTCCGCCACCAGGTATCGACGCTTGTATGAGTCGGTCGTGTTCAAGGCGCTGGGCGCGACACGCGGGCTCCTGCTCCGGTCCTTCGCGTCCGAATATGCGCTTTTGGGATTGGCAGCGGGCCTGATCGGCCTTGTGCTGGCGAACGTCTTGGCCTGGGGCGTGCTGCGGTTCCTCTTTGAGTTGGACTGGTCGTTTCATCCCGCGGTCGTGGGATTGAGTCTGGCCTCCACCGTGGGACTGACCCTGGCGGTCGGATTTGTCAGCACGTTCCGGCTGTTGGGACAGCGTCCCCTTCCGGTCCTTCGGCACGAGTGAACCGGCGCTGGCGGAGATTCGTCACTCGTCATTCGTGAAGCGTAGAGAAGTGCAGGTCTTCGTACCCTGTCCCCCGCGCATCGTTGTTTACTTGACGACTGACGTTTGACGCATGACGTCGAAACCGGAGGCGGCCACCCGTTGCCGTCCAAGAGCCACTGCTCTCCGGCTGGCTGAGTTCTCCAGCTAGTGCGCTTAGAGCGGGGCGTTGTAGAGATGGAGATCGACAAGGCGACGAATGCGGCGCTCCTCGCTGCGGAGCAGATTGACGAAGCGGAGCCCCAAGCCAGCACGAGCGTGCGATCGGACGACGGCGCAGTCGATGGTGATGGGGAAGGTCGAAGGCGAAGGCTGAAATTCCAGCGAGACCGGCGTGCCGAGCGGAAGGCGCCGACCGGTTCTGATGAGACAACCTCGGATCGAGAGGTTCGCGATTGTTCCGTGCTCGGACCGTTGTGCCTCCGGGTCCCGTTCGAGACGAAACCAGGCCTGGCACCTCACAGGGACTCGTTCGTAGTTCCGCCGCTGTCCCTTGCGGTAACGGCCAAGCCAGGCGCGGAAGCGGTGTCCGCATAATTGGCACCGAACCGGGTACAGGGTGAGCACTTCCAAGAGGCGGTCCACCTGGCTTCGAAACGGCGCGAGCCGGAGCTTGGTCGTGCGGCATCGCGGGCATCGGCGCTGCGGCATGGTGTCGGACCCCCTGAGGATGACATGGCTGAGATTTCGTTGGTGCCTGTGTTGCACGGTACGGTACTCGGTTGTGCCGGGCCAATCCCCCGGATGGGAGGGGCGGGACAGTCGGTGTGACGGGGTCGGGGCTCAGACGGGAGAGGCGAAGGTCAATTAAGCGTCAGAAGGGCTTTGCTGCCTTGGACCGCCTCGGCCCCCTCCCCCTCCCCGGTTTTCGGAGCCGTCACGAAGACCCGTTCCGGTTCAATTTCGCCCTGGTCGATGAGATAATTGTGGACGATCTCGGCCCGATCCTTCCGTAACTGCTCGAAGTCCTGTTCGGTGACCGGTTGCTTCTCAAGCAATGCCTGTTCCATTTCCGCCAGCGAGGGGCCGGACGGCTGAGTTGTCCCATCCGCGGATGGAGCCTCCTCAGGCCGATTGCGCGATGGCTTGGCCGCCGGAGTCGCCTTGTCCTTCCCGCCGAACGGGTTCAGACGCGCCAGAAAATCCCAGAAACCCGACTGTGGCTTGGGAGGAGGGGGAAGATTCTCCAGGGTGATCTCTGTCTCGGGAGGGGCGTTCTGGGTCGCCGCTGTCAGGGCCTCGTAGGTCTCCCGTACCATCCGTTCATATTCGAGCTCATCCAAGACCAGATCGTCGATCGAGACCGCTTGGGCCTGCACCGGGGGCATGGCCTTGAGCTTCTTCTCCTTGAAGAACCGGCGGAGCTTGGCGCGGGCGATGCCCAGACGATCCTGCTGTTGGTCATAGGTCGCGCTCACTTCGAGGTTCAACGACGGCCGTTCAGCAAGCGCCTTGGCCAACTTGGCCAGCTTGTCCCGCTCCTCGTCCGTCAACATGGCGCTCCCCGCCGTAAAGGCGATTTCCTTCAGCTCGTCGCCTCCGCCGACCACCGATCCCAGCAGCGCGAAGGGAGAGGTGGCCACTTTCTCGAGAATATTGACGAACGCCCGCAGGATGACGCGGCCGAGGGTGAAATCCGGATCGTCCAGGCTTCCGCTGACGGGGACATCGAGGTTGATCTGGCCCTTGCGGTCCGTGAGCACGGCCAAGGCGAGTTTGATCGGCAGCGAGGTGGCGTCCGGGCTGTCGGTTTTCTCTCCCAATGTCAGTTGATCGACCACCATCACGTTGTCCCCCCAAAGCTGCCGATCAGCGACCTTGTATTTGAGGTCGAGCGAGAGCTTTCCCTTTTCGATGGGATATCCCGCGTACTTTCCACTGTAGGCGGAGAACACGGGGACGTCGTAGCTCTTCAAGGCCACCACGAGATCGAGCAGGGGATTCTTGCTGTGCGCTTTGAAATCGCCCGTGATTCTGATCGGCGCGCGGTTGTCGGCCTTCGCTGTCAGGTCGATCGTCGTCTTGGCGTTGCCGGGGAGCGTGAAGCCCGTGATCCGGCCGGTCAGTTGCTGGATGCCGGTTGAGACGGCCGGCTGGATCGAGCGGTCGGCAAAAGTGAAGCCGGCATTCTCAATCACGATCGATTTGACGGCCAGGCGGAGTTGGTCGTCCGCCCCCGTCTGTTTCGATGCCGGCGGTCTGTCGGCGCCCCGATCCCGGACGAGGGTCGCGAGATTCATCTGCCCATCCTTGCCGATGATCCCGATCCCTTGGAAATTCTTGAGGTGCACCTGATCGATCCGGATCGCTGTCGGAGAAAGGGCCGCCTGGACCCCGCTCAGCCGCAGTCCGTCCCACTTCACGAGGAGATCGGACGTTCGCTCGTCTCGCAAGGCCAGTTGATTGAGGGCCATGTCCCCGGCAAAACGAAGCAGCGGCTGCTTGGGGGCGGCGGCGCCATAGGTGAGGTTGCCGTGCCATTGAAGGTAGCCGCTCGCCACCTGCGCATGGGCCTGCTCCGACAGATACGGTTGGAGCGGCCGCAGTTCGAAGTCCTTGAGCGTCGTTTCAAGCTCTGCCTGCACCGGCGAATGGTGCAGGGTGCCGGAGACGGTGAGGGTGCCTTTCTCCGCCCAGCGGAGCGACGCGGCCGCTCGAATCGGCTGATCCTCCGGATAGGCCACGTCCTTCACATCGAGGTTGATCTGGTCAATGAGCAGTTGGGCCGGTATCGCCGGGACCTGATCGAAGACGGAGAGGGTAAAGTGATCCAGGTGCAACCGGCCCAGTTGGATGTGCCAAGGTGGCTGGCTTTCGCCGGATGATGGGGCGGCCTCTGCTTCCGGCTGAACTTCAGATGGCGCAGCCGATTGGCCTGGTTCAGGCTGCTTATGAACGATCAGTTTTTGGAAGTTCAGCCGCCCGTCCTTGTCTCGATGCGCGAAGAAGGAGCCGTTGGCCAGGGCGATCTCGTCCACGGCGACCGTGCGCCGGGTGAAGTCGGCGGAGATGCCCTGAACGGAGAGGTGGGGCAGCGACGAGCGGACTTCCTGGCTGTCGGGAACGGCGACGATCAAGCGCTTCAGATCAAAGGCGCCCCGCTGCACGCCCATCACCAGCGGCTCCTGCCCGAGATCGATGTGATAGTCGAACGACAGCCCGACCAGCCCATCCAGAATCTGTCCGTGGAAATGCTCGAGGTAGTAGGGCGCGAAGCTGTTGAGCTGGACACCTGAAATCGCGATGGTGCCCGAGGATTTCAAGGGATCCAAGGAAAAGTGTCCGGACCAGGAGACGGACGTGTCCGGATCCATGCGGGCGGTAAAGGCATGGGGACTGCTGGCGTCCGGCTCGGTCGAAAAGTTGGTGACCAGAAACCGAATCGGGCCGATGCTGGTCTGATAGGGCACCGGTTGCGTGAGATCGTCGAAGCTCGCCGTGCCCTCTTCGATCGCGAGCTTGGCGATTCGGACGGTCGGCGGCCGAGACGGAGGCGCCGGTTCAGCCATGCCCAAGGGGGGCTGCTCATGCGGTGGATCCGAGCGGAGGATATTGGCGAAGTTGGCCTTCCCGCCCTTCTCGAGAATCACGCTCAGCGAGGGTCGTTTCAGCGAGATCTCGCTGAAATTCAAACTGCGTTGGAAGAGGGAGGAGAGTTGGAAGTTGACGAACAATTCTCCAAACGACGCGAACTCTTCTCCGGTGGGCTCAGTGACCTGGAATCCGGTGATCCTGAGAGACAGAACGTAGGGGTTGAACTCGATCGCATGGATGGACACCCGCCGATGGAGCACCGGCGGCAACTTGGCTTCCAGTTGGGACTTGAGGACGGCGGGAACGACAAAGAAGCCGACCAGCGTATAGAGCAGGAGGAGACCGGACAGGATGACGACCCATTTGGTTCTTCTGGGCATGGCAATCCCCCGGTAACCAGCCGGCCAGGTGGCTGATGACGAGGCTCATGATAAATCACGGATGGACACAACGGCAATCGCGAAACCGGTGGGAAGCAAGCAGGGTTGTCTATCGCAGGGAGAATGGACGCAGGTATCGGCGAAGGGCTTCGGACTCCCGCTCGCGCCACTGTACGACGATCCGCAGCCGTTCTAAATATTGCTGGGCGAGCTTTCCGCCAAAATCAAGCCGGCGCTCGTTGAAAAAGGTCCGCACGTCCTGTTCCAGCTCGGGGGTCGCCAGGTTCACGACCGCGCCGCACATTCGCCGGAGGCCGACAGGAGGAAAGAGCCGCTCCATGGTCTCCCAGTGGCGTTTGATGAACGTCCAGGTCATCTCGCGCGCCTCCACGTTGCCGAGCAGCGCGCCCAGGAGAGCCGGCGCGTCCTGCGTCCGGATGTCTCCGTTGAGGGTGCTGTCGAGCGTGCGCGCGATCAGCGGCTTGGGGCGGAAGGCCGCCAGGCTGAAGAGGTACCGGCGCTCCTCCTGCGGCGTGCCCGCCTGCTTGAAGCGCTGAACGAATTGCTCATATTGTCGCGCGTCCCCTGTGTGAGCCAGGATCGAGACCAGCGCGGGCAACAGGTTCGGGTCGATTCCCCTGCCGTTTCCGGGTAGAGCGTCATACAGCAGGGACTTTGCTCTGGCCTGGGCGGCGCGGTCTTCGCCCAAGGTTCCCAGGGCCTCGATCAGGTCCCCACGGAGTTGGCCGGTCAACCCATCCTCTCCTTTGTGCGGGTTCCATCCCAGGTGCGAAACGGCCGGTTGAATCCGATCCTGTACGAACAGGGCGAAGGAGGGACGGTCGCTCGTTTCGATGAGCTGGTTGAGCAGGCCGAACGATTCCAGGATCAGCCCCCAGACATGCCGATCCCGCTCGTCGCGGAACCGCCCGGTGAGGTCCAGGTAGGAGGCAATCGGGGTCAGCCCTGCCTGGCACAGGGCCCAGGCATCGTTGATCAGAGTGAACCGGTCGGTCGAGGAAAGTTGGTCAGGCAGACGCGCTTGGAGCCGGTCGAAGAGATCTGGCTCGTACCGGACGCGATAGAATCCATGGCCGCCCTCGTTCACGATCAGCGCTTCAAAATCCTCTGGGATGGCGAGACGCATCGTTGCCTCGGCGAGCACAAACTTATGCGATCGATCGCGGCCGCCGGCACGGATCTGCAGGTGAACCGGCACCTGCCAGAGGGATTCGGCGTGAGGCGCCTGTCCGCTCGCCGCCGGTTCCGGCGCTAAGTACCGAAAGCGCTGTTGTGTCAGCAGGAGGTGCGAAGGCCCATCTCGCCTGACGGTCAGCAACGGATAGCCGGCCTGGAAGATCCAACCGTTCATCAGGGCGGAGACGGGAAGTCCCGCGACGGTTCCGATGGAGGCCCAGAGGTCCTCGGTTTCGGCATTCGCATAGGCATGCGTCTTGAGATAGTCCCGGATGCCGTCGCGGAACACCGTCTCGCCGATGAACTGTTCCAACATGCGCAGGACGACCGCCCCCTTGTGGTAGGTGAGGACGTCGAACATGCCGGCGGCGTCCTTGGGATCTCGAACCGGATACTCGACCGGGCGGGAGCTGTCCAGTCCATCGACGCTCAGGGCCGAGGCGCGCGACGTCAGGAACATGCGCAGCGGCTGCCATTCTGGCTTCCATTCCTGGACCGCCAGGGCCTCCATAAAGGTCGCGAAGGCCTCGTTGAGCCAGATCCCGTTCCACCATGCCATCGTGACCAGATCGCCGAACCACATGTGCGCGTTCTCATGCGACACCACATTCGCCAAATCTTCCAGCTCTCCCTGGCTGGCGGCGGCTTCGTCGATGAGCAGGGCTCGCTCCCGAAAGGTGACGGCGCCGAGGTTCTCCATGGCGCCATGGGAGAAATCCGGGATCGCGATGAGGTCCAGCTTGTCGCCGGGATACGGCATGTCGTAATAGTCCTCGAAAAATCGCAGCGAGGCCGCAGCGATGTCCCCCCCGACCTGCATGAGGTGGGTCTTTTTCGGCACGGCCCAGAGCCTGATCGGGGTGCGGCCCACATAGACCGGCTCCGACCCTTCGAGTTGTCCCACGACGAAGGCCAGAAGGTAGGTGGACATCGTGATCGTCTCGGCGAATCGGACGATCTTGCGTCCCTCCTTGATCTCTTCGGACAGGGGCGCGGTGTTGGACAGGGCCGTCAAGGCCGGATCAAGGATCAATGTAAGGGCGAACCGGGCCTTCAAATCCGGCTCGTCCCAACAGGGGAAGGCGCGGCGGGCATCGGTCGCTTCGAACTGCGTGACGGCCAGATTTCGAACGGTTCCGGCGTCATCGGCGTAGGTGCTCCGGTAGAGGCCGCGGAGCTGGTCGTTCATGACGCCATGGAAATCGAGCGACAGGGTCCAATCACCCGGTGCAAGGGGCTCCGGGAATGTGAGGTGACAGCGCTCTGCCTTCTGGTCCAACGCGCAGACGCCGGCCAGCGTCCGGCCTCGATCGTCGGCCGCCGTGACCGAACTGATCGTGAGGTCGAGGGCATTCAATACAATAGCAGCGGTCGATTGCCGCACGGTCATGGCGATTTTCACCGATCCCTGAAACAGGGCCCGCTCCAGATCAGGGGCAATTGACAGGTCGTATCGTTGCGGCAGCGCCAGTCGCGGCAGGCGATAGGGATCGAGCGGAGGTTCGGTCGGATCAGTTGGCTGAGCGGTCATCGAGGACTTGCCAGCGAGAGAGGCACGGGACCGGCATCCCGTCAGGGACTCCAGCATCAGCCACAGGCCGCCGGCCGCGCCGCAGAGCCGAAGGGTGTGGGTTGCCGTTCGGCCCAGCCATGAGAGGGTCTCGCGCCGGGACAGGGGCGAGAGGCGACCCCTGCCTGATTCGAATGACGGCTTGCCGGAAGAACGGACCTGTCTGGCAGCTCCGGGGTCCGTCACCGGCGCTCATGACCGCTGCGGGGCTGTTTGCAGCACCACGCCCTCGGGCGTGCCCACGATGAGCAGGCTGGTCCGGCCCACGAAAAGGCCGGTTTCGACCACGCCAGGGACTTGATTGAGGCGGATTTCCAAATCGGCCGGATCGGTGATCGATCCCACATGCAGATCAAGAATAATGTGGCCTGCCTCTGTGCAGAACGGCAGGCCCCCCCGTTCGCGGAGGACAGCCTTCCCCGCAATGGCTTCAAGCTGCCTGGCGGTATTGCCCCATCCGAACGGAACCACCTCGATCGGCAACGGAAAGGAATTGCCGAGCACCGGAACCCGCTTGGTATGGTCCACGACGATGATAAGCTGCCGGGCCGCGGCCGCGACGATTTTTTCCTTGAGCAGGGCGCCCCCGCCTCCTTTGAGGAGGCATAACTGCGGATCCACCTGATCGGCCCCGTCGATCGCGAGGTCGAGCGTCCAGGTATTGTCGGATTCGATCAGGGGAATCCCCTGGCTCCGTGCCAGATCGGCCGTCTCCTGCGACGTGGGCACGCCGCGGATCTTCAGCCCTTGCCGGATCCGTTCGCCGAGCGCCAGGATGATATGTTTGGCGGTCGAGCCGGTGCCCAGCCCAATCACCATCCCGTCCTGGACATAGTCCACGGCCTTGAGCGCGGCCTGCCGTTTCAGCTCATCGAGCGTGTGCGGAGTCATGCCAGGGCCTGACGGGCCAGTAGGGAGGCGACCGAGGCGGCGCCGAGCAGAGCGGTCTTGTCGTTCATGATGACCCGGATCGGAATGTTGCTCATCAGCCGCTTATAGCGGCCCTTGTTGGCAAAGGCGCGGAGAAACGTCCCGTCCTGTAATTTGGCCAGCAACTTCGGAGCGATGCCGCCGCCGAGGTAGACGCCGTCCAAGGCCATGGTTTTCAAAGCCAGATTGCCGGCTTCCGCTCCATAGATCGCGGCGAACATATCCAGCGCCTGCTTGGCAATCTCCGCCTGTCCCTTGAGACCGGCCTCTGCGATCACCGCAGGCCCGTCGCCCACTCGAATCTGTTCGGCGAGCCAGGTCGGTTCGTTTTTTTTCGTGTCGCGCAGAAATTCATAGATGGCCTGCAACCCGGGACCGGACAGGACCCGCTCATAGCTCACGTGCAGGTACTGCCCGCGAAGGTGACGCAACAGATCAATCTCCGCGTCGCTGTTCGGGGCAAAGTCACAATGCCCGCCTTCCGAGGACAACACATGGAAGTGGTCCTTCACCCACACCAGCACCGCCTCGCCGAGCCCTGTGCCGGCGGCAATCAGCGCCATACAGCGCTTGGCGGCCGGCTGACGCCCTTGATTCAAGGTGGCGAACTCATCCGGCCGCAGAACGAGGAGGCCATGGGCGGTCGCCTCCAGGTCGTTCAACAGCTTGACCCGGGAGATCTCGAAC
This sequence comes from Nitrospiraceae bacterium, assembly GCA_035457545.1. Classification (GTDB taxonomy): domain Bacteria; phylum Nitrospirota; class Nitrospiria; order Nitrospirales; family Nitrospiraceae; genus Nitrospira_G. The sequence continues at coordinate 9,945 of DATIBM010000094.1, read as the reverse complement.
CGTTTGGCCAGATCGGCTCCACTGACGATCCAGGGGAGGTTGGTGGTCTGACAGCGGTTGTCGATGACCGGTCCAGCCACGCCGAAGCAGGCCGCTTCTATCTTGAGCGGGACCGCCTCAGGGATCGGCTTGTCGTCGGACTGGGTTTCCCCCTCATCGGGATCTTCAGATTGGATCGGGGAAGGCGCAGGAGGTTTGAGAAACTCCTCGAGGACCTCTTCGAGCTGCCCATAGTCCCGGCTGTAGAAGGTCTGTTGGCGGACCGGTTCGACCCTGGACTCCGTCCATTCATACAGGGCGAGGTGGGTCTTGGTGCCGCCGATGTCGCCAGCGAGAATCATGCGTCGTGGTCGATCGCGATGGAGATGGTCATGCCGAAGGTAGGGCCGAAGCCGCGGCCCTGTCAACATACCATATCAGCGATCCGTTTGCGGGACGTATCTGTGCAGCAGGCAGTGGCGCGGCGCTGTCGCGTTCTTCGAAGACCCGGCGCAAGATCGAAGCCTTGGAGGACCCGGTTACGAGGAACACCACCGTTTCAGCCGCGTTCAGGAGGGGGAATGTCATAGTCAGGCGATGAGGGATTCCAACGGGCGAGAACGTCGGGACGACCAGGCGTCGTTGTTCGCGGAGCGCGGGACTGGAGGGAAACAGTGAGGCGGTGTGGCCGTCGTCGCCCAACCCGAGAAAGATCAGATCAAAGCGCGGGAACGGTGTCTGATCCGGCGCAAAGGCCTCGCGGATCGTCGTTTCATAGTGAGAGGCCGCTTTCTCCGGTTCTGCCTCGCCGCGCATCCGCATGACCTGCTGAGGAGCGATCTGTAGGGGATCGATCAGCGCTTCCTTGGCCATGGCGTAATTGCTCTCGGGATGGTCCGGCGGGACACAGCGTTCATCTCCAAAAAACAGAAGGACCGATGTCCAGTCGATGCGTTGGGCCCATTCGGGTTGCGCCAGCGTGCGATAGAGACGGCGGGGCGTCGATCCCCCCGAGAGGACCAGACGAACAAGCGGCTTCCGGCGCAGGGTTTCCTCAATGGTGCTCGCAAGGAAGCCCGCCACCCCCTCAGCGAGTGCGGAGTCATTGTCGAGGACGCGAATCCCTTGCGGAGGCGGCATAGAGGCGCTGATGATCGCAAGAAAGAAACCGAGCGCGAGCGACATCTTAGGAGTTGGTTGGGGAAAAGGCAAACTTGCCGAGAGTGAGCATCTCCTTATGGGGAGGCCTGTCGGAGAATGAGCAGCGGCATCCCGTCCGTCACGGTCCAGGCCAGGGACTGTGCGTCTTCTTCCTCCAACGACAGCGAGATCATGAGGGGACGGAGGTTGTTCGCCGATGGGCTGGCATCAGAGAGTGCATGCGACAGTCGCGCCAGACTGTGCCACCAACGGGCCACGTGGGATCGGAGCCGGGCCCAGACGGACCGATGGGTGGAAGCCTCCACCGAAATGACCAGCGGCGGATCAAAGGGCAACTCGAACGCGCTCGGCATATCGCTTAGTTCAATAGGCCTAGCGGAGGGATCGTCCGGGGAACCGGACTTGGTCCGCAAGATCGGCGGCCGTGTCTTGAGGTAAAAGGGGCCGACCAACCGATCGAACTCAGCGCTGGCCCAGGAGGAGATGGCGAGCCGATGAAGTTCGAGCCCCCTGGCTTTGATCAAGAGCTGTCCCGCCTGGAGATCCAGCACCAGATAGGTCTGCGGACGGGCGGACAGGCGGATTTCCTGGTCAAGCAGGCGGTTGCGCTCCGCGACATCGGCCGGATTCGGAGTCGCAGGGGAAGCGGGAGGAGAGGCGCGCAGGGGTTCAACGAGGAATGAGACGCCGAGGGCGCAGGCGATCAACCAAGCGAGCAAGCACGAGGAGCGCCCTCGACAGGCGGCGGTCGCTCTGCCGACGGGGACCGGCCATCGCCGGCGCGCGACTAGAAAATCATCATCGGTGTTCCGATTCGTGCCGCCTTGTAGACGGTCCGAAGGTCTTCGTCGTTTAAACGGATGCATCCGTGTGTCACGTTCTTGCCCAACAGCCTGGCATACAGGGTGCCATGAATGAAATAGCCTTGCCCGAATCCAAGGGCGTACTCTCCCAACACGCCTGGTTCAAGCCGTTCGGCAGGATTGTGCGGGACCGCGAGCCCGGCCTCCACAAACGCCCAGTCCGGCTTGACCCAGACTGGATTCAAGAGTTTCGACTGGATCGTAAAGAGGCCGCGAGGCGTGTCGAACACCCATTGGCCCTCGACGTGATCCGGCTTATCCAGAATCGTCCCGCTTCCGGTTGAGGCCAGGGCGGTCAGCAGGACCTTCTCGCGCCGTTTGAGGTACAGGAGGTTTCGAGCCGTGTCCACGACAATGTATGGCTCGGCCGGCGCCAATTGGGCTAATTTCTTGGTGAGGAACGCCTGTCGAGACAGGAGCAATTCAAGAGGCGGCAAAGCCTGGGTCGGATCAGAGGGCTGCCGGTCGGGTGATGACGTGAGCCATGTGGATTGAGAGAGGCCGACCCATGCGGCAACGAGGAGAAGGAGAAAGACGACTGTCGCTGGCTGCTTCATGCAGGACAGGGAACCTGCCGCGACGAGGCTTAGTCTGCGGCGAATTCGGCGAGGTCGCCCAACATCCGTGACACGCGATTGTCAACGTCGAGCGCGCCGACGATCGTGACCGGGGTGCCGGGCGAGACCTGTTCGTACAGGTGGGCGATCTGCGAATTATCGAGCATGATGCAGCCCAACGTTTGTCCCAGCCCGTGGTCGTCCTGCCCATGGATCTCGATCCAGCCCCCGATGCCCTTGCCGTCCGGCACCTCCCCGGAATCCTTCGCAAGATCGTAGCGGCGGCGGTCATCCGAATTCGGATAGTCCAGGAGAAACGCCCGGTAGAACTGCGTGTCCCCGGGTCCGCGTTTTCTGAGGATGCGATACTGGCCTTCCGGCGTGGCGCCGTCGCCCTGATGCTTTTTTTCCAGGATGCCGTTGAAGCCAAGGCGAACCGGGTAGGTGTGGACGGACTGGCCGTTGCGGTACAGGGTCAACTGGCGGTCCGCTTTATTGATCACGAGCGCCTGGGCCCGGCTCGACCGCGACCATTCGATGGTACGAGCGGCCATCTCCTGCCAGGCCTGCACCTGCTCCTCATCGGCGTAGCGTCCGAGGGCTCGGGTGAGACTCACCGTTTGGACGCCCACCGATTGCAGAGCGATCTGGGAGAGTTCCAAGGCGCGGGCGTAGCGGCCCTGCTCAAAAAAGGTCTTGGCCTGGTGCACGAGCAACTCCGTGTCGATGAGCTGTTTCCCCACGATCGCGCGGCTCCCCAGGTCCTCCACGCGTTGCTTCAGCGTGCCCAGCCGTGTCTCCGCCTCTTCCACCTGCTCTTCGGTCGTCCGGCGAAGATCTTCGCGCCGCTCCATGGCGAGAGAAAGGGTGAGGGCCGCCTCCTGGGCGACCTGGGATACTTCGTCGGCGACGCGGTTCGGTTCCCAGGGCCAGCGGATCAAATCGTCGTCCTCTTCAAGCCGGTGCTTGAGGGACACCCACCGCTCGACGAAATGCGCATATTCCTCCGGCGCAAACTCCGCGCCGCCAACCTCTGTCAACTGGCTGTCCAGCGCTTCGACCGTCTGCACCAGTTCGGGCGGAGGCGCTTGCACGCAGCCACTGCCGGCAGCGAGACACCAGCCTCCGGCGAGGAATAGGGCCATCGTCTGAAAACGTCTGAAGTTCATACTCGTGGTCGGGTAGGCGACAACCAACTCGCTACCCCGTTATAACTTATCTGGTCGCCACCTTAGTGGTGCGAGTCCCCTTGACCTTCGCCAGGGCGCGCTCAATCTCGTCTGACACCGACTGGGCTTTGTCGGAGATCGCCTTGGCCCGATATTGGGCGTCCAGATATTCGCCCTGCTCCAGCGCCTTCTGCGCCTCTTGGAGAGAAAGAGACAAGGCCTCGGCATCATGTTTGATGGCTTCAAAGGCGGCCCGGTCCTTCCCGATCGGCGCTTTCGCCACTAAACTCTGTGCGCTCGAGATGGCTTCCTGTGCGGCCTGGATGGCGCGGGCGGCGGCTTCCTGCGCCTCTTGTTTCTTGGCGGTTGACGTTTGAACGAGCTTTTGCGCCTCGGCAGTCAACGTCGCCGCGAGCTGCTCGGCCTTGCCGTAGTCCCGCAGCAAGGAAAATTTCTCGTTCTGGGTGTCGAGTTCCTTCTTCAGCAGGGTCAGTTGCCCCTCAAGCTTGGCCAGATCCTCTGCCGCATATTTGCCGGCTTCGGCTGCGCGGGCATCTGCGACCGCTCGTTCCGCGGTTTGGATTTGATCAACCGGGGGGTTGGCGCATCCCCAAGTCGCAAGACTCAAGGCCATAAAGGCCATCGCAATCCGTTGTTTCGTCGAGTTCATTGCAAGGTACTCCTCATAAGCGATGTCGGTCAGTAAAACGCGAGCCCCCTCCGGTCGTCGCGTGGCCGACCGAAGGGGGCTCGTCCAAAATCGAAGAGCCGCGGTTCAGCGGTCGGCGTCCTGTCTTGTCTGATTCTTTTTCTGGCTCTTTCTCTGCTTCTTTCCTTGTGGAGGTTGGCTGGCGGCCGGCTTCTCTTCCTCCGGAGCCATCGCCTGAGCGGGCGAGCCCGGTTGCTGGGAGACCGCCACAGGCTGTCCTTGTGCCAAGGCTGTCGGTCCAAGCACTAGCATGCAGGCTCCGAGAAGACCACCAATTACAAAGAACAAACCCTTCACCGCCCCTCCTTCAGCCAATGAAGCCGGATAGAGCGATGTATCGTTATGCAATCACCAGGCCAACAGAGTGAGAGGGCTTGTGATGGAAAGTATCGCGCTTACCGTGACTTATGAACAGGCAGTTGAATAAAAATGCATGGAAATCATGTGGTCTTGTGTGGCGCTCTCGCCACAAGACGGGCAAAAGCGCCTCAGAAGTGCCCTTGGCTCTACCGCAGGGGCGGTTGATCCTCTTTGGGATGTCTATTTCATCCGTATCATCGTAAAAAGTAGCATCGTAAGTAGGGACTATTCAGCCAGATCTCTGGAGCGATGGCCAGGTCGAGCATTGCTCCCATTCCCGGGCAGATCGGTCTTCGTGACCGGTTGGCTTTGTCATGGAGCGAGCGCGGATAGGATTCGTGCGGATAGGATTCGTTGACAGGGTTCCATGCCGTCCATATAATCGAGACTTTCAATTTCCGAAGGAGCCGGTGATGTCATTTACATATCAACAACCGTCCAATCTCAAGCGCAAACGGGAACACGGTTTTCGTAAACGGATGAGCACCAAAGGTGGACGGAAGGTCATTGCCCGTCGTCGTGCCAAAGGGCGGACCCGCCTGACTGTCTGAAACCAGGCTCCGGTACCTGTCGGAGGAGCCCCGTTCCATTCGCCACCGCGCATCTTCCACTGTCCCCTGCCGTGCAGCGTTCCGGATAACCCGGCCCGATGCCGTCTGGCCGTCTCATCAGCGCGAACCAGATCCATGTTCAATTGGTCCGCGAGGGGAGCAGGGCCGACCGGGTCATGGAACCGCGCCTTCGGGGGAGATATGGGGAGCCATGGGGGGCAGAGCCCGCTTCGCTCAAGGACGGACTCCGAGCTGTTCCTGCGAAGGGGTGCGGAGATTGAGCGGGCAAAAAGAGCGGGAAAAAGGCTCTCCTGTCCGTACTTTAATCTGGTTGTGGCCCCTTCTGATGTGGAGCCCAGCAAGGTCGCGATCGTGGTGGGAAGAAAACTTGGAAGCGCCGTCATCCGAAATCGGGCCAAGCGCCGGTTTCGAGCCCTGGCTCGGGCGGTCGAAAACCAGTTGGGACCGTACCGCCATCTCGTTGTCTTCCCGAGGACTGCGTCCTTGAGCGCAAGCTTCACCGATCTGGAACAGATGTGGCGGGAGCTGTTGGAACGCGAATCGATTATCAAGAGGGGTCGGTGTTCAGAAGGGGTGTGAGAATTCCGGTATGAGCGGCCTGTTGATCAGAGTGATCCGGCTGTATCAAGTGCTGGTTTCCCCGTGGATCGGCCCCTGCTGCCGCTTTGACCCCAGTTGCTCACACTATGCCCTAGAGGCCGTTCGAACCTACGGAGTCATGCGCGGTCTCCTGTTGACGGTCGTTCGGTTGGGCAAGTGCCATCCCTTCCACCCGGGAGGCAGCGAACCGGTCGTACCTCTGAACAAGGCGGTCCGATAGCACGATGGAACGGCGCGTCATCATCTTTCTGGTCCTCTCGCTGATCATTGTGGCCGGGTACGACTATCTCTTGAAACAACTCGGCATCATCCCCTCGGCCACGGAGGAAGCAGCCCGTCAGGTCGATTCAAGTGAGAAGCCCTCCTCCAAGACGGAAGTTCAGCCTGCAGGGCCTCCTGCAACAGGGAGCGTGGCCGAGAGCAAAGCCACCGGCTCGGAGGCCCGAAGAGGAGACATTTCCCCGGGAGGCCACGAGCCCAGCGCCGAGCAGATTGTGACGATTGAGACCGACCTCCTGAAGGTCGAGCTGACCAACAAGGGAGGGGTGATCAAGACCTGGCAACTGAAACGCTATTCCACCGAGACCCAAACCGGCCCTCAGCCCGTTCAATTGGTCTATCGGGGCGGTCAATTTCCCGGCCCGCTCTCTCTGCGCGTCTCTGATGAGGCGGCGACGAGAGAAATACAGCAGGCGCTCTACCGGGTCGAGGAGACCGGGCTCCGGTTGGATCCTGGCCACCCCACGGGTCGGGTGACATTTACGTACCGAAATCCCACGTCCGGTCTCTCGATTCAGAAAACCCTGGAGTTTCGTCATGACAGTTACCTGGTGGATGTTGAGGTCAAGACGGAAGGCGTACAGGGGCCCGTCAATGTGGGCATGGGGACGAATTTCGGGATTATCGAGTGGGGGGAAGGGTTTATCGGCCTCATCGGCCCGGCGTCCATGGTCGACGACAAGATCGAGAAGGAGACGCCGGAGCAGGAGGCCGAACGGTCAGGGACTGTCCAGTGGGCCGCCTTGCAGGACAAATATTTCTTGAGCGTGATCATTCCCTCGCAGGGGACGGCGGTGCAGGTCAAGAAGGAGAGCGAACGGGTGGTGTCCTCCCAAGTGAAGATCGCGCCTCCGGCCGGGCAGCCGGTCAAGCTGCAACTCTACGCCGGGCCCAAGGAATACGATACGCTCCGATCGTTTCAGATCGGCCTGGAAGACACGATCGACTTCGGTTGGTTCATCTACGGAAGTTGGAGCCTCGTCAAGATGGTGGCGAAGCCCCTCTTCTCGGTGCTGCGGACGATCAACGAGGTCACCCACAACTACGGGGTCACGATCATTCTGCTGACCGTCTGCATCAAGCTCCTGTTCGCGCCGCTTCAGTACAAGAGCTACAAGTCCATGAAGGACATGCAGGTAATTCAGCCGAAGGTGCTGGCGCTCCAGGAGAAATACAAGGACGACCGCGAACGGCTCAACAAGGAATTGATCAAGCTGTACCGGGACCATAAGGTCAACCCGGTCGGCGGTTGCCTGCCGATGGTGCTGCAAATGCCGGTCTTTGTCGCGCTGTTCAACATCCTCTATATGACCATCGATCTTCGGCAGGCTCCGTTTTTCCTATGGATCAAGGATCTGTCCGTGCCCGATCCCTTCTATGTGCTGCCCGTCATCATGGGCGCGACGATGGTGCTTCAACAGAAGATGACGCCGACCACTTTGGACCCCACACAGGCCAAGGTGATGCTCATCCTACCGGTGATGCTCACGTTCTTGTTCCTGACCTTCCCCGCTGGGTTGGTGCTGTACTGGGTCACGAACAACACCCTCACGATCGTCCAGCAATTTGTCACAGACCGATTCATCTTTAAGCGACCTGGTCCTGATAAGGCTGCCGCCGCCGAAGCGGCCACGCAGGTCTGAACCGGCTTCAGGACGTGCAAGCGGACGGATCAAACGGAGAAGGCCGCGGTGATGCGGGCATGAAGCCATGGTCCCCGGGAGCGACGATACGATCTGTGCCGTGGCGACCCCGCCGGGGGAAGGCGGGGTCGCGATCGTTCGTGTGAGCGGACCCCACGCGGTGTCCCTGGTCGATCGTCTCGTCCGCCTGCGTTCCCGCCGGAGCCTGGCCACTGTCAGATCTCATTGCTTATACCGGGCCGAAGTCGGTGTTGGCGTTGATTCGTCCGGCCCGCTGAATGATTCCGAACGGAAGGTCCCGCCGGCGATCAGCTTGGATCTGGCGCTCGTGACCGTCATGCGGGCGCCGCGCTCCTACACGGGCGAGGATGTGGTGGAGATCCACTGCCATGGAGGACGGTTGATCGTCAGCCGGATCTGCGAACGGTTGGTGTCGGGTGGAGCGCGTCTTGCCGAGCCAGGAGAATTTACCAGGCGGGCGTTCATTAACGGGCGCCTCGACCTCTCGCAGGCGGAAGGGGTATTGGAGGCGATTCAGGCGAGGAGCGACGAAAGCCTGCGTCTGGCCCAGGAACTCCTGCGGGGAACCTTATCGGGCGAAATCAATGCCCTGGCCGAGACGATCGCCGGCCTCCTGGCGCGGGTCGAAGCGGGCATCGATTTCGTCGAGGAAGATATCGCCTTTGTCTCAGAGCAGGAGTTGGTCGGAGGGCTTGATCGTGCCATCGTCGCCGTCGATCGGCTGCTTGCCACTTGGGAAGAGGGGCGGATTCTCAGGAACGGAGCCAAGGTCGTCATTGTCGGAAGGCCCAATGTCGGCAAGTCGAGCCTGCTCAACGCGTTCTTGCGGTCGGACCGCGCGATCGTGACGCCGATCCCGGGAACCACCAGAGACGTGCTGGAGGAGCCGGCGCTGATTGAAGGTATCGCCGTGCGCCTCTCCGATACGGCCGGCATCCGGAGGAGCGAGGACCCGATCGAGCAGGAGGGCATCCGCCGCACGGGGCTTGCCCTTGAGGAAGCCGATCTGGTCGTAGTGGTGCTGGACAGCTCGGTAGAGTTGACCGCCGAGGATGAGGAGATTCTGCGCCAGACAGGGCAACGGCGCCGGCTCATCGTGGTGAACAAGTGTGATCGTCCAATGCGATGGAGCCGAGAGAGCCTCTCGTCTCTGCCGGAGGGGCAGAGGGTGGTTACCCTGTCCGCGAGAACCGGTGAAAACCTGGATGGACTGCGTCGCCAAATGGCCCGGACGCTCGTCCCGCGGTCCCTGGAGGCGCGCGAAGGCGTCATGATCACCAGGCTGCGTCACAAGCAGGCGCTTGAACGGGCCCGCGAATCGCTCCACGGCGCGAAGGAGTCGGTGATCGGGCGTCTGGCCACGGAGTTCCTGGCTGCGGATTTACGTGGGGCCTTGGACTTCCTGGGTGAAATCACCGGTAGGGTCACGACCGACGATATTTTGGATCGAATCTTTTCGGAATTTTGCATCGGGAAATAGGAGGCAAGGGAGCGAACGGACCATGAGTCAATCTTGCGACGTGATCGTCGTAGGGGGCGGACATGCCGGCTGTGAGGCCGCGTTGGCGGCCGCCCGCATGGGCGCGCGCGTGGTGCTGCTGACGATCGCGCCGGACACGATCGCCCAGATGTCCTGCAATCCCGCGATCGGCGGGATCGCCAAGGGACATCTGGTCAAGGAGATTGACGCGCTGGGCGGAGAAATGGCGCGCAACACCGATCGGGCCGGCATCCAGTTCCGGATGATCAACACCAGCAAAGGGCCGGCCGTCCGGGCTCTGCGCGCGCAATGCGACAAGGCGCTCTATCGCCGCTGCATGCAGGAGACGATTCGAAATGTGCCGGGTCTCGCCGTCTGGGAGGGCACGGTCGATCGGCTGCTGACGGCCGGGGGACGCGTGACGGGGGTGGTGACGAGCGGAGGGGACAGAGTAGCCGCGAAGGCCGTGGTGTTGACTTCGGGAACATTCCTTAAGGGATTAATTCACATTGGCTTGAACCATTTTCCGGCGGGACGGGCCGGGGAAGCCTC
>DATIBM010000093.1:0-3315 GCA_035457545.1 Nitrospiraceae bacterium | reverse complement strand
GGGATGCTGTTCATCTGTCCTGTATCCAGAAACCCCGATGACCAGGGATGTGACGATTCACCACAAACGCCACGGGCCACCGATGCTGACTAGGCGGGAGGTGGCCCGTGGTTGGCGCTTGTGACGCCGAAGGAGCTGTTCAGTTGTGATGGAGACTCGCGCAAGGGGGAACCATCCGGCTCCTGGCCTCGGGGGAGACGTTCGTCAATCCCAGGCGCTTAGGTTCCTCATGCTCAGGACCGTTTCTCCGTTGATCACTCGTGGGTGGCTGTTCCGCTGTCTCGTGCCGAGAGGCACAGCCGGTGGAGAACCGGTCAGCTTGACCGAGCAGAAGCCTAGTCCTGCCTCGGCGAGCCAACCTGACCCGGTGGCGTCAGATCGCTCATTGCGCACCCCCTTTCATCGTGGAATGATCCGGGGTTTTCTCGACAGGCGCGCGCTGTCTCTCCCCCGGTACCCTTCCGATCGTTCTCATAATGGCTGTCGCTTCAGCGACAACCCGATCTGAATCTGACCGACTGTCGGGACGCAGTCCCTATCTACTCCTGTTGCACAGGTCTGTCAACGGAGAAAAACTGCCCGCATCGAATGCGTCCGTCCGGCTCCATTTTTCATGATGGCGATCCAGGTGGGTTCCTAACCATCGTGATCGCTGTCCACGCCGGAGCCCATTCATTCGATCACAAGCCGGTCCCAGTCGATGTCCGCGGACGGCTTGGGACAGCCGAGGTTCATGGCTTCCAGCGCCTCCACCACCACCTGCGCGACGAGCAGATTGCGAAACCACTTCCGATTGGCCGGCACGATGTACCAGGGCGCAGAGTCGGTGCCGGTTTTGGAGATCACGTCCTCGAACACCCGAAGATAGTCGTCCCACAACTTCCGTTCCTCCAGATCACCTTCGTTGAATTTCCACCGTTTCTCCGGGTCCTGCACCCGTTCCAACAGCCGCTGCTTCTGCTCGTCCTTGGAAATGTAGAGAAAGAACTTCACGACCGCCGTCCCGCTTTCGGTCAACAGCTCCTCAAATTCCTTGATCTGGTCAAACCGGCGCTTCGCGACCCGGTCGGAAATCATGTCATGGACGCGGGTGATGAGCACGTCTTCGTAATGGGAACGGTTGAAGATGCCGATCTGTCCCTTGGCCGGCACCTGCTGATGGATGCGCCAGAGGAAGTCATGGCCCAATTCCTTTTCGGACGGGGTCTTGAACGAGGCGACCTTGCAGCCTTGCGGGTTCACGCCCGACATCACGTGCTTGATCGTGCTGTCCTTCCCGCTGGTATCCATGCCTTGCAGCACAATCAGCAGGGCCCGGTCTCCGTTGGCATAGAGCCGCTCCTGCAAGGCGCTGATGCGTTCGATGAGGCGGGCGGTCTCCGCCTTGGCCTTCTCCTTGTCCCGCTCGTTCTTCTTGTAGCCGCCGGTCTCGCCTGGATCCCAGCGATCGAGCTGCAACCGAGTTCCTGGTTTGACCCGATAGGGCCTGAGATTCATGGGCAGGGTATCTACCTGTCAGGGTCTGCTTCGTTCAGGGGTGATCGCCTTGGGGGCCGCTCCCGGAGCCGGCACAGCTTCTCCATGCCCCGTCCCGCCCATCAGGGTGTCATTGTCCATCCTTTTGTACCCAGGCGGCGGAGTGAACAGACTGTCTTCCAACCCTCGCGGCTCGACCTTGGTCGCCTCCAGCCGGCTTTCCTCTTGCCCATCCTTGGAGCGGACGATCACGCGCAGGGGAAAGGCCCGGGCCTTGGCGAGGTCCAGCAGCCAGGAGGGAAACTCCAGCGGGCTCCTCGCGTCGCCCGTCATCAATCCAACTAACGCCGGATTGCCGAGCCCGTTGGCAAGGCAGACTTCTTCGGACATGCCGTCGGCCTTTCCCTTCGCCACATAGAGGTCGCAGACCTGGCCGGCCACCTTTTTGGTTTTTCCCGTGCGGGTGATCAGCACATCGTCGAGCAGCTTCTTGGCCACGTCGCCGGGCAGCTCTTCCATTGGAAAGACATAGTACAACTGGTCGTCCGGCTCGACGCCGAAGCCCTGTCGCGCCTTCGCGTCGAACACGAGCACCCCCTTGTCCTCCGCCTCGGTCTCGTTTTCAAGGCGGAGCCGGTCGCCCTTGAGATAGAGCCGGTACTGCTCCGGCGTCCCCATGGTCGTGCTGCGCATCCTGATCACTCCTTCAAAGTCGCCGGCGTAACCCAGCCATGGCAGGCCGATGATCGCGAGGCAGGCGGCGGCGATGCGGCGAAGGCACATCCGGGAATTCGTTTGAGAGGTCATTTGAGAGGTCAATGGACGCACGAGAGGCTTCATCTCGCGACCGGCCGTCCGGCCGTCATGATTCCCGGAGGCTCGCCGATCGTGTGTGGGGAACGATGCCTCGAGAGGAGTTTCACCAGATAGTCCAGCAGACGCGCCACCTGCCCTTGATCGGTCAGGTAGAACTGCGCGCGCGAGTCTCGCTTCTTTCCGATGCGCACCGTCACGATGCGGGCATCGGGGAGCGCAAACACGTCCTCATCCGTCACATCGTCTCCCACATAGAGCGCCGTCGTCACGTTCAGGCGGCCCATGAGCGAGCGGATCGCCGCTCCCTTATGGGGAGAGCCGGCCGGCACGGCATTCACCACGGCCTTCCCCAGGATGATCCGGGGCGCGGGCGTCAACCGGGAGAGCGCCTCCTTCGCTTTCCGCCGCGCGCGGGTGCTGTTCCGCGTGCCCCGATAATGGAGGGTGAGGGAGTAGGTCTTATCCTCAAGCGTGATGCCCTCGTCGTGAAGCTGCGCGCCGGCAGAACCTCCAAGCTGTTCCCGCCAGGACCGTGAGACCGCCTGGGCTTGATTCCGGACGTCGGCTTCCTCCTGCGTCCCTTCCAACCCGTGATTGCCGATGAGATAGGAGACGGCTCCCTCGATCCTCGGCTCCAAGTCCTCCAGCGCCCGTCCCGAGACCACCGCCGTCGGGGCCAACCGGCCGAGTTCATGGAGCGCCCGACGCACCTGCGGCGTCACCTGAGCCCGGTCCCGTTCCCGGACAATCTCCGCCAAGGTCCCGTCGAAATCGAAGGCATAGAGCGCGTCGCTCCGGCTGAGCGCCTCCAACCGCGCCAGCCCGCTGTCGGAAAACAGATCGATCATCGAAGGGATTCCCTTCCCAGGGCCTGATCGGGCTGCGTGACCTTGCGCATGACCCGCTGGCGCTGGCGGATACGGGCGGCGTCCATCAACATGCGGCCGGCCCACCGGTAGACATTGAACTCCTGGATCAAGCCCCTCATGCTCCGCATGCGCGTCCGTTGCTCGGCAGGCGGCA
>DATIBM010000092.1:0-3695 GCA_035457545.1 Nitrospiraceae bacterium | reverse complement strand
TGGTTGGTCTTGGCATTTGCCGACGGGCCCGATTGCCTGCTTCAGGCTTCAGTGCATTGGCGTCCCGACGGGCCGGCGGTGATGCGAGAGGATGGGTGCGCCGTCCATTCACGACACGAGGGGAGTCACGTCTTGTTTTGGTCCGACTCCCGATGGGTGGTCATCAAAATCCCACGCGACGCGAGGTCGCTATCCTACCGGTGGGGGCGGGCCATGGCATTCGTGAATGGGAAGAGCGTCAGGATCCAGTATGGAAACATCGGAAACAGCTTACAGGCAGGTCCACGCTCGCGTCAGGATGCGACGGACCCGGTCGACAGATGGAGAATCAGCGACACGTCGAAAAGAGACATCACCGCGCTCAACCTTGTCCCCCTGTCGCCAGCACTTCTGCGACCAGCGCTTGCGCTTCGGATTGAATCTGGGCCAGATGATCCTGCCCTTTGAAACTCTCCGCATACAATTTGTAGACATCCTCGGTGCCTGAGGGGCGGGCGGCGAACCAGCCCTGCGCCGTGACCACCTTGAGCCCGCCAATGGCCGCGCCGTTACCGGGCGCGTGGGTCATCCTGGACACGATGGAATCACCGGCGAGAGTCGTCGCACGCACTTGTTCGGCGGAAAGCTTCGAGAGCTTGGCCTTCTGCGCCGGCGTGGCCGGCGCGTCCACACGGGCATAGCGCGGTTCGCCCAATTCTTTGGTCAGCTGCCGGTAGTGCTCGGAAGGATCACGGCCGGTTTTCGCCATCATCTCGGCCGCCAGCAGATCCATGATAATGCCGTCCTTATCCGTCGACCAGACGGTGCCGTCTTTGCGGAGAAACGAGGCGCCGGCACTTTCTTCGCCGCCGAAGCCCAGCGAGCCCTCCAGCAATCCGTCCACGAACCACTTGAATCCAACCGGGACTTCCACCAGGCGTCGTCGCAGTTTGGAAGCGACGCGGTCGATGAGACTGCTGCTCACGAGCGTTTTCCCGACGCCGGCGCCGGCCGCCCAGCCCGGACGATGAGAGAACACATAGGCGATCGCGGCGGCCAAGTAGTGATTCGGGTTCATGAGGCCGGCGGAGCGGGTGACGATGCCATGCCGGTCGTTATCCGCATCGTTGCCGAATGCGACATCGAAACGGTCCTTGAGGGCAATCAGGTTCGCCATGGCATACGGCGAGGAACAATCCATGCGGATTTTCCCGTCCCAATCGAGCGGCATGAAGCGGAAGGTTCCGTCCACCGCCGGATTCACGATCTCGAGGTTGAGGCCGTAACGTTCCACGATAGGCGCCCAGTACGCCACGCCCGAGCCCCCCAGCGGATCGATGCCGAGCTTCAAGTTCGCCGTTCGAATCGGCTCGAAGTCAATGACGTGTTCGAGGTCGTTCACATAGGTGCCGACGTAGTCATGCGGATGCACCGTAGCCGCCTTTGCACCTTGTCCAGCCGGAACTCGGTTGACACCCTGCAGACGCGCCGCCAAGAGGGCATTGGCCCGCTCTTCGATCCATTTCGTGACCTGGGTATCCGCGGGGCCGCCCTGTGGCGGGTTGTATTTGATCCCACCGTCCTCCGGCGGATTGTGGGAGGGTGTGATGACGATGCCATCACTGCGGCCCGACGAACGACCTTGATTGTAGGTAAGGATGGCATGCGAAATGACAGGGGTCGGCGTATAGCCACGGTCTTTATCGATCATGACATCGATGTGATTGGCGGCCAACACGTCGAGCGTGGTCTCGAACGCCGGCTGGGACAGGGCATGGGTGTCCATGCCAAGGAACAAGGGGCCGGTGGTCCCTTGCTGTGCGCGATACTCACAAATGGCCTGCACCACAGCCAGAATGTGGTGGCTGTTAAAGGATCGCTTGAAGGAAGACCCGCGATGTCCTGAGGTCCCAAAAGCCACCAGCTGGGTGGGCACAGTAGGATCGGGAGCGTCCCGGTCATAGGCTTCGCGCAACTGCTGGAGATCGACCAGGATCGAAGCCGGCGCCGGTTTACCGGCTAGGGCATGAATCGCCATGGAGCTCTTGTGTAGCCCGCCCGAATCCCTGTGTCAACACGGCTAGTGCCCCGCCACGAAACGAAATGGCGTTGGGGAGAGCGTTGTAGTGCTTCCATCTCAGCGTGGATCCGAATCCGGGAGGCCGATGCGTGTTCTAATTGATTTCGTGCGCGCGTTGGGCTAGAGGTGAGGCGGCGCGAGCTGACGCACTTCCGCCGATCGCTGTAAGTTGACATAATCTTCCTTATCAGACGTTGAGTATTGTACGGCTATGTCGCTCGAATTCTTCGGACGTCTTCAAAGAGAGCTGTCCCTGACCGGCAGCGCTGTTTACGAATCCGTCGTTGCCGTGGCCGAGCGTGTCAATCGCAAGGTCCATGTCCTGCGTTTGCATGGGCAAGCCGCCAGCCTGCTGACGCAGATCGAAACGGTCCAGGGCGAATTGGGCCAGCAGCTTGCGGCCGCCCTGTCCCGTCGCGAGTCGAGTCGCATGACGCCGTTTTCCTCCGACCTCGAGCGCACCGTGCAGCACGCCACGGACCGCGTCCATCATCTCAAGCAGACGCTGGTCCAAGTCGATGCCCAGATCCGCGCCTTGAAACTTGAAGCGATCCAGAGCGATTTGCTCACGTTGCAGCGGGACCTGAGTTTGCGCGCCGCCGCGATTGAACGCCTCGCCGTGTCGCAGGGTTCGCATCTCGTCGGCAAGCAGGTCTCGGACCTCACGTGGCCGCCCTCGGTCCGGTTGGTCACGATCTTCCGGGGTCCGTTTCTCATTCCTCCCGCCGAGGGCGTTGTCTTCCGTGTCGACGATATCGTCATTGCCATCGGCCTGCGCACCGATCTTGATCGCATCGCCGCCTGGTTTGCCATGACCCGGCCGAGCCATGCCTGAAGGCGCTCTCCGCCTCGAGCCGGGCCGGCGTTCCGCATGTTAGGTTTTCGACGCGACCTGAGGTAGACTAAGTCCATGCCTCCGCGATCGTGCACGCGCCCTTTACTGATGATCGCTCTCGCCGTCGGCATGCTCGGCTTGTTCCCGGCGGCCGATGCCGCCGAACCGGCCGGCCTCCCGCCCGCAACCTCCAACGGCTTGCGACTGCTCGAAGAGATGCAAACGGTCATTACGGAGTTGGCCGAAGCCGCTAAGCCTTCGGTCGTGAGCCTCTTTCCCGTCAACGTCACCGGCAAAGGCCGTGAGTTTTCGCAGGAACGGATCCCCAATGCGCCGGGCTCCGGAGCGGGCGTCATCGTCACCGCCGACGGCCACATCATCACCAATAACCATGTCGTGGGCGATGCGACGGAAATCGAAGTCCGGCTCTCCGACAAGTCAAAGATGATTGCCCAGGTCATCGGCAAAGATCCTGATACGGATCTGGCGGTCTTGAAAGTCACCACCGATCATCCCCTGCCGAACGCGAAATTCGGCGACTCGACCACCGTTCGCGTGGGGCAATGGGTCCTGGCCGTCGGCAATCCGTTCGGCTTGGAGCGCACCGTCACGCTAGGCGTGGTGAGCGGCATCGGGCGTGAGAACGTCAATCTGTCCCGTTACGAAAACTTCATCCAAACCGACGCCTCCATCAACCCGGGAAATTCCGGCGGACCGCTCTTCAACCTCCGCGGGGAAGTCATCGGGATCAACACGGCGATCATCAATTTTGCGCAAGGCATCGGCTTCGCCATTCCCGCC
>DATIBM010000091.1:0-4040 GCA_035457545.1 Nitrospiraceae bacterium | reverse complement strand
GGCCTTCCAGCGACTTGCGCTCCAGCGGCAGGTTGGCCTCGGTGCACTTCTTATCGACGTAATCGAGGTAGGAATCGGTGATGATTTGGAGTCCGCGGGTGATCAACGAATCGTGAATCTGCCGCTGGCGGTCCAGTTCCTTCTCGTCGTGATATTCTTCGGGAAGCCCGGCCTCCATTTGCTTGAAGCGTTTATCGTGCATTTTTGCGGCGTAGACGTGGCTCCCGACCACCTTGGAACCGAACGTCTTGGCCAGCTCAATCCCCAGGTCGACGGCCGTATTCGAATGGTCCGAATTGTCGACCGGGATATAGATGGTCTTGTACATCAGCAGCCTCCTACAGGCGTCACGTCACACCCTGCCCGCGAGAAAGAATCGCGTTGAATTCCAAGCGATTAGACGAGGGGCACCCTACCGAAAGAAAACGGATGATAACACCGGCTGAAAATGGATTGCAAGCCAAGGGGTTGAAGGCAGGAGGGACGATGGAAGGAACTGTGCCAACTCGGCTCAAGGGGCCGAGGTCGCCGCGGGCCGCGCTTCGGGGGCGGAAGAGGACCCTGAGGATCTGCGTGTTCGCAGGATTTCTTCCAGCGTGAGCAGGGCTTCGCGCCCGGAGTTCCCCTCGACCCCGCGGATCAGGCTCCCGTCCGCATAGGTCTTCTGCGAGCCGGCATCGTCGGGCGTCTGTGTTTGCGACAGGGAGCCGGTCCAGGGGCGGGGATCGCGGCTTCCATGTTTTTTCTCCCAGGCGGCGAGACAGGCCTTGGCAATAATCTTGTTCAGCGGCGCGGGGTTGTAGAGCAGTTTCCTGATGCTGGTCGGGGTCAACATCAGCGGGTTGTAGCCGGCCGACAGGTAGCCCTCCTCCAATAGACGGTGCTCCAAGTCCGTGTTCGGCTGGATGCCCAGGAAGAACATCAAGGGGAAGACCCGGTTTTCTCCCAGGATCGACGCCACCTTCTTATAGGCCTCGACGCTCTGGAGCAGGGTCTCCTCCGTCTCCTTCGGCGAGTTCAGCGAATAGTTCAGGATCACCTTGCCCTTAAAGCCGGCCTCCGCCAGGTACCGGCAGCCGTCGTAGAGCCGTTCGAGCTTGAACCCCATATGGAGGTTGTTGAGGACCTCCTGGGAGCCGGAGGTGATCGCGACTTCCAGATCTCCCACGCCGGAGCGGACCATCAGCTTGGCCAGTTCAGCTGTGATGAGCGAGGTCCGGATGTACCCTGACCATTGGATTTCCAGCTTTTCCGCCAAGATCCGTTCCAGGATCTCCGTGCACTGGGGATAGGCTTCCTTGCCCGTGATGAACTGGGCATCCGTGAACCAGAAGCGGCGGGCCCCCCATTGATGATAGTGCTGGGCGATGTCCTGGACGACCATCGCAGCCGGCCGGTACCGGACCCGCTTCCCCTCTATATAGGGATAGAGGCAGAAGGCGCAGTCGTAAGGGCAGCCCCGCTTGCTCTGGACCCCGATCGATTCGTCGAGATAGGCCCGGTACTGCGGAAAGATCGAGGTCAGATAGGGCAGATCGACGGTCTGGGTATCGAGCAGGACCGTCGACCGTTGCTCGCCTTTTCTGATCCGTTTCCCCTCGCGCAGGATGTAGCGTTCCCCGTCGAGCGGCTGTCCGTCGATCACCTTGATCAAGGCATCTTCCCCTTCGCCCAGGATGCCCAACACGCCTTCCGGCAACTTCTCGATCAATTGATCCGCGAAGGCCGTGAAGGCGCCGCCGCCGATCATGATCTTGGCCTTTGGGAACTCCTTGTGGATCAGCCAGGGGTACGAGAGGTTGGCGCGGATGTCCGAATAGTATCGATAGAGTTGCTTCAACCCTTGAAATGATGCCGCCACCCGCTTCAACGGGTTGCTCGCAAAGTAAAAATTGAACGCATGTTCCAGCGAGGCGTCACCTTCATGGGGAGAGAAGATCTGGATGTCGCGCCAGGAGAAGGCGACTAATTCAGGCGAAAAGGCGGAAACCGCGTCGCGCAAGACGGCCGGGCGTTGCGCCTGCGGGTAGAGCGACAGGTCGAGAATCTGCTGGCGGACGTCGGGGCGGCGGCGATGGACGAAATCGGCCAGGTAGGTGATCCCGATCGGGTACACCTGCTTGCAGGGAAGGAAGATGTAGAGAATGGACTTCATAAGGGCGTCAACCGTCAATCGTCAATCGTCATTGGTCAATTGTGAGGATTCGGGAAGAATTTCTTGCTCATCATTATGGTGCGCATGGTCCGCTTTTCATTCTCGCGAATGACGCGTGACGAATGACCATTGACGTTATTTCGTCGCGCTATGGATGGCCACGATGCCGCCGGTCAGGTTCCGATAGGTCACATCGCGAAAGCCGGCCTGCCGCAACTTCTCGCACAGGGTTTCCTGATCGGGAAAGGTCCGGATCGACGCCGGCAAGTACTCGTAGACGCCGGTGGTATCGTGGGCCACCAAGGTGCCGACCTTGGGGAGCAGGGTAAACGAATACCAATCGTAGAGGCTCCGCAGCCAAGCTCGATGAGGATGGGAAAACTCCAGGCAGACGAACCGGCCGCCCGGCTTGAGCACCCGTTGAATTTCCTGCAAGGCCTGTTGAAGGTCGCCGACGTTCCTCATGCAGAAGCCCGTCGTCACCGCCTCGAAACTTCCGTCCGGAAAGCTGAGGTGTTCGGCGTTCACTTCCATGCAGGCGATTCGGTTGCGCAATCCCTTGCGTTCGATCTTGTGCTGGCCTTCCACCAACATCGCATGGTTGAGATCGGCGGCGATGACGCGGCCGTTCGGCTGCAACCGCGATTCAATCAACAGCGCGAGATCGGCCGTGCCGGCGCCGATGTCCAATATATAACGCGGCTCCGCCAAGACCTCGCCGCTACGGACGCCGCAGGCGCTGTCGCCTGGCGGTATTATCACGTCCAGTACTTGCCGCTTCCAACGATGGTGGAGCCCGAAGCTCAGGACCGTATTGTTCAGGTCGTACCAGCGCGCAATCGCCGTGAACATCCGCTGCACGGCCTGCTCCCGCGCCGCCCCCGACCAGCGGGAGACGGTCTGCGCCGGAGGCGAAGATTGATCTTGCGCACGGGCTGGCTGCTCTTCGACTTTCAGCATAGGAAGCGTGGTAGCACCCGGTTTGAGGACCTGTCAAGCCGGATGGCCTGCCCTCGCCGTTGGACCCGTAGTAATCGATTGGCGGCAAATGAAGGGCAATGGGTCCCTTGGCTGCACGGACTAAGGGGACTGGCGCTGCTCTGGGGTGCCTATTGCCCGGCGTTGCCTTGACCCTGAATCGTCCTTGCTATAAGGTAAGGAATATATAATGAAGAAAGGACACTCTATGGCGACCGCAACGTTGACCAGCAAAGGACAAACGACCATCCCCAAGGAAGTCCGGGATCATCTTCACGTGAGCCCGGGAGATAAGCTCGATTTTTTGATCGACGCAGAAGGTCGGGTGGTGTTGCGTCCGGCTACGCTGGATGTCCGCCAATTAAAGGGAATGCTCAAGCGGAAGCGGGTCAAACCGGTTTCGCTTGATGAAATGGACCGGGCGATTGCGGAGGGGGCTGCGAGGAAGCGCACATGATCGGCGTCGATACGAACCTCTTGGTCCGGTACCTGACGCAGGATGATCCAGCCCAATCCAAAAAAGCCAGCGCGGTCATTGAGAAGGCGCTGGCCGGAGAGTCCGGCGTTTTCATCAATCACGTGGTCTTGTGCGAGGTTGTGTGGGTGCTCGACCGTGCGTATGGATTCCCCCGTGCGACATTGGGGGATGTGCTAGAGAAGATTCTCCAAGGGAAACAGTTCGAAATTGAAGACAAACCGACGGCCTGGCAAGCGCTGAACGATTTCAAATCCAGCAGGGCCGACTATGCTGATTGTCTGATCGGAGCCAAGAACCGGAAGGCCGGCTGCACGACGACCCTCACGCTGGACCGCGCCACCTCGGCGTTATCGACCTTCTCGCCCTTGTAAGCACCCTTCGTCTGTCCACAGTAGATTGCCGTGCATTCAGGAATGGCTTTGCCTGGGC
>DATIBM010000090.1:0-6292 GCA_035457545.1 Nitrospiraceae bacterium | reverse complement strand
ATGCCGGGCAAGGCCATCGGGTGATCTGGGTGACCTTTCCAAAGGCTTGGAGGGGCGCCCGCTCTACGGGGCGCTGGTCGATCTGAGCGCGCGCAAGGTCCTGAAGGCCCGGGAAGAACCATCACACTAAGGTGATCTCATGAAACGGACGGCGGTCGGCATCATGGTCGGCGCGGTGATCGGGGTCTCGTTGCTGCTCGGCGCTCAGGCCTGGGCGGAACCTTCTGGCGGACACATCGACTGGGAGTCCTGGTCCCTCGACTGGGAAGTCACAGGCAATACGGGGTTGGCGCTCCGCCACGTGACCTACAAGAGCGATCTCATCCTCGGCAAGGCCAGCATGCCGGTCCTGCGCGTCAAATATGACAAGGAACGGGTCTGGTGGAATCCCTTTTCCTGGTTCGGGTCCCGCGAGGAAACCGGCCGCTGCGGGCCGTTCCAAGATCGCCTCTCCTGGACCAACAGCATCCCGATCACCTCCTGCGAAGGCAAGAAGGTTTGTACGAGGAAACATACTATCGAGGGCCTGAAATGGCTCGAACTCGGGCTCTATGCGCGGATCGGGGAATACCACATCTATCAGGCCTGGTATCTCTCGGCGGATGGCGAAATCCATCCGGTCGTGCAGAGCCGGGGCCTCTCCTGCGTCACCAATCACGTGCACCATCCCTATTGGAGGCTGGATTTTGACGTGGCCGGACGCGGTCTGGACCAGGTGTTCGTCCGCAACGAAGGGGCGCCGGATGAAGGTTGGGGACCCGGGTGGCACAAGTACACGAATGAGGTGAATACGTTCAAACAGACGGCCACCAACCGGGTCTGGTACGTGCGGGACTATGCGACCGGCCGAGGCGTGTGGGTGATTCCCGGATACGGCTATGAACCGATCAAGGATGACGGCGTGCGCGACGAGTTTTCAGATCGCGATGTATCGATCCGGCGGGCCAGGGCCGACGAAGACCTCCCCTGGCTGTTCGGGGCGCGTGGAGAACTCGCCTTCGATCAGGATCACGAGGGGGTTCAGGAGCAGGATATCCTGTTCTGGTATGTGGCGCACCTGCCGCACCCGGCGGCGCTCGGTCCCACCGTCTGGCTGGCCGTCGGGCCCGTCATCCGCGTGGAATAGCGGCTGCTCCGCGGCAGGGACGCTGGGACGACAATCGTGATTCGTCACCCGTCAATCCGGAGGGTACTCGACGCTGGGCACCGACTTTCCTCTCGCCCGATCATTGACGTATGACGGTTGACGCCTGACGACATCCTATCAGGCGGCGGCCAGCTTCAGCCCGACCTTGAGCGCAATCTTCGTCAGCGCGATCGCGCCGTCCAACAAGGCCGCCTTGCGCTTCCTCGAACCAGCGTCCAGCACCGCGCGCTCCAGCAGTCGGTTGTATTCGTCCACATCGGCTTGGCTGAACGGGATCACCTTCTGCACTGTCGCATCGTAGGTGTTGGCCAGCGCGAGATACAGCTTGGCCCGGTGACTGTGAAAGAGGCCGACGAGTTCAGGCTCGTCGCTGAACATCATGATCTTCTTCCCGTTCTCTCCGATCTCTTGCAGGATCTTCTCCTGGGTGGCCCGGATGTCCTGGTCCTTGTCGATCGCGAACTTGGCCTTCCCCAATGTCTTAATGAGGTCCGCCGTATCGGTCCGGGAGACTTCGAGCCGGTTGGCCAGCTTCTGCAATTCGGTCAACGCGCCTTCGCCGGTCTCCATGACCTCTTTGATCAGGTTATCGTTGCCCCTCATGAAGTTGACCACACCTTCCAGCGAACGAGTAATGCTCATGGCCGTCCCTCCATACCAACCTTCGGTTGAACCGGCGCCTCTTTTACGTTCTATCGAATATGACGGCGCCGGAGAAACACCTCCAGTGATTCTCTTCGCTTTTGTTAAAATACCAACCTTCGGTTGAACCGGCGCCTCTGTTGCGTCTTCTCGAATAGAATGGCGCGGGAGAAACGCCGCCATACCAAGCTATGCTTGAACCCGTGGCTCTTTTGGGTCTTATCGTTATTGCGCCACGGGAGAAACCCCTCAAGTGGCTTGGCTCCTTCAATCTTTCTTGACGCGCTCAAGCAACTCGACCAGATCCATGGTCAAGGAGCGCGTGGATTCGAGCGTCCGTCCGCGCAGGAATGAAAAGTTCAGCGCCTCGTCCAGGGCATCGTTCACGCTGCGGGAGGTTTGCAGCACCCGGGCGATGTGGTCGGAGGAACCGGGCGCCTGTTCCGCCAATGCGGCCACAAGCTGCGGGTCCACGGAGGCGAACACGGATTGGTCCGCGTAGCGGCGGAGTTGCTGGTGGAGCGTGGCCAGGGATTTCCAGGAGTCGCCGAGCCGGGCGGCCACCTCCTGGAGGGCGCAAAAGTCCTCGTGAAATTGGTCGTTCACCCGCTTCTGGAGGCCCTCGTACTGAGCCAGGTACAACGTCCCGAGCAGATAGGCGGCCGAATGGGCGTCCTGCCCGCGTTTCTTCTCGATGTTCTGATAGGACGAAAACACCACGTGGTGGAGCGCTTCGACCTTTTGGATCTCCTTGCCTGCTTTGTTGAGCTCCTCGACGGCCTTCTTGAGATATCCAATCCGCTCGTCGGTCTGCTTTTCGAAGATGGCGATGTTGGTCTGGGCCCGATCGATCGTGGTCCCCTCTTTGTGAATGAGGTCCCGCACGGCTCCGCTGTGAATGGCCGAACAGCCGGTGGCCAGGGCCAAGACCGCAAGCGCACTGACGATGGTGACGGGTCGTGTCGGCATGGCAATCTCCCTTCTCATAATCGGCCTGCTCAACGAGCCGCCTTGACGGCTTCGGCCAGTTGCCTGATGTCCTCCGGCTTCACGGTGACGTCGATGTCCAGGTATTCCTTCACCGTGGCGTTGATGCGGCGAAGCGCCGCGATGTTGGTCCGGTAGTCGTCATAGGCGCCGGTGTCGAGCGGGCGGACTTCGGCCTGGTAACTCTTCTCGACCGAAGCGTCGATCAGGGCGACCAACCCGGGCAAGGCCTGCACGAGACCGCTCATGGCGCCTTTCCCTTTTGTGAAGATGGGCTGATTGTTCGGACCGGACCGAGCCGGCAACTCGGCCAGCCGCACCTCGTTGATGAGCTTGACGACGTCAGGCCCCAGCTCATTGGCGGCTGTTTCGGCGCGGAGCTGCTGCTTCTCGGCCGCGTCGGACGGAAACGGATCGCTGGTGGCCCATTTCAGGGCCAGGCTGAGTTTAAGCCTGGTTTCGATCAGTTTCTGCCAGTAGGCGAACCGGTGGTTCACGTTCTCCAACAGCTCGCGGTACTGTTCCATCAGTTGCGCGTTCTGCTGATAGGCCTGGTCCTTGGCAATCAGGGCCTGTTTCACCTCGGGCGGCGTTGCGCAGCCGGAAAGCAGGCCCACCAGCAGGCCGGCCGCGAAGAGACGAGTCGGTGTCATAGTTATCCCTCCATACCAAGCTACGCTTGAGCCGCCGGCTCTTCATCGTTTTGTCGTGATTGATGCCGGCGGAGAAGCACCCCCAGTGGTTCTTCTCTTTCCTTCCATACCAACCTTCGGTTGAACCGGCGCCTCTGTTGCGCTTTATCGCAATATGACGGCGCCGGAGAAATCCATCCAGTGGTTCTCTTTGTCTTTTTTCATGCCAGCCTTCGGTTGAACCGGCCGCCGATCAGATTGTTCTTGGCGGCCGGAGAAAACACCTCACGTGATTCCTGTGGGTTATCTCTAATACGAAGCTTTGCTAGAACCGGCGGCTCATCGGGCGAAGCCCCTCTATGCCAAGCTTCGCTTGAACCGCTGGCTATTCATCGTCTTTTCGTACCTGCGCCGGCGGAGAAGCTCCTTGCGCGTTTCCCTTCCTCTAGTTTTCATGCCCCGCCGGAGAAACACCTTTCGTGAATCTTCCCCTTCTTTCCTTCGATTGAACCGGCTTTCCTTCGGTCAAACCGTTCCGACTCCCCTCTCTTCGCGGCCTTGTCCGATAGAGCATCCCGCCCTGCGATGGAGTTCTCCCGTCAAGATCAGCAAGGCCTGTGCCAATGGGGTTATGGATGCGGGATTGGAAAGGGCGGAGGAGATGGCCTGGTCTGACGGTCTGATCACGGCGGACGATGACCAAAGCACCTGCCGGGATCCGGTCACTGTATCCGATTGGATACCGACCGTATCTTTCTGTACCGGATAACATGAGATTCAGCACGTGGTCGCCGGCATGATGGAGAAACGATGTTATGCCGGAGGGAGGGCAGCGTCAATCAAAACTATTGGCGGGATGTTGGAAACCCCCGTCAGCCGTCGACCCCGTGCTCGTAGAATGCAACGGGCGATCGTTTCTTGATCCGTCCGTCATGCGTCACACGTCAGTCGTCAATCGACCAACGATGAAAAGGAGAGAGTGCCAAGGCTTGCCGTTCAATACGGTTGACGAGTGCCGGACATTGGGGAGCGCATCAAAGAAACAAACGCAGGAGGACACCGGCGGTCAGGACTCTTTCGCCGCTTGGCGAAGCGCTTCGACGGTCTTGGGACCGAGTCCGGCCTCGCGCAAGTCCTCGTCCGTGGCCCGATTGACCGCCTCGGCGCTGCCGAACTGCCCGAGCAGCCGCTTGCGTGTGATCTCGCCGATGCCGATGACCTGATCAAGTTTCGACGAAGTCAGAGCCTTGCTGCGGAGCGTCCGGTGGTATTTGACGGCAAAGCGATGGGCTTCGTCCCTGATGCGCTGGACCAGATGGGTGGCGGGCGAAGTCGGGTGCAGAATGATCGGGTTCTTGCGGCCCGGAAGAAAGATGCGTTCCTCCTTGTCGCCGCGCGCCTTGGCGAGGCCGATGATCGGCAGGTGCGGGAGGCCGACCTGCCTGAGCCCGTCGATGGCGGCCGCCAATTGGCCGAGCCCGCCGTCGATCAGAATCAGGTCCGGTTGCGGCAGCTCCTCCGCCTGGCCATACCGGCGCATGACGACTTCTTGGATGCTGGCAAAGTCGTTCGCGCCCTGCACCGTCTTGATCCGGAACTTGCGGTAGTCCGATTTCTTCATCTCGCCCTGTTCCCAGACCACCATGGACCCGACGGACTGGTCGCCGAGAATGTTGGAGATATCGAACCCTTCGATCCGGTTCGGGATCGCCTCCAGCCGGAGCAAGCGCTTCAGCTCGGCAGTGGCCTGCCGGTCGGTCTCCTCGTCCCGCAGATGCTCGACCAAAGCCGCCAGGGCGTTTTCCTCTGCCAACTGGACGAGCTGGTGCTTGGTGCCTCGCTCCGGCGCCACGATGCGGACCGGGTCTCCCTTTTTCTCGGAGAGCCAGGTCTCAAAGAGCGCGGCCTCGGGCAGGGGGCAGGGGATCAGCAGTTCCTTGGGGGGCTGGCCGTCCTTGTTGTAGAACTGCTCGATGGTCGAGACCACCAGCTCCTCGTCGGGCGTGTCGGCGCCGGTGGGCCAGTAAAAATCTTTGCGCCCGATCAGCAGGCCTCCGCGCACGAAGAGCAGTTGCAGGTCCACCGCCGCGCCGCGCCGCGCCAATCCGATGACATCCTGATCGACCGAGGCGATTTGGGTGATCCGTTGCTTCTCCAGCGTCCGTTGGATCTTGAACAACCGGTCGCGGAGCCTGGCGGCCTCCTCGAATGCCTCCCGCTCGGCTGCCGCCTCCATCTGCGCCCGCAGGTCGTCCAGGAGCTCGCGGTCCCGGCCTTCCAGAAACTGCCGGACCTGCCTCACGATCTTGTGATAGTCCTCCTTGGTCTGGTTGCCCGTGCAAGGCGCCATGCAGCGTTTGATCTCGAACTCGATGCAGGCCCGCTCGGCCGTCCCGTCGATGTCGATCTTGCAGGTCGCCAGCGGAAAGGCCCGTTTGATGATCTTCAAGGTTTCGCGGAGCGCCCCGGCGGGCGTGTAGGGGCCGTAATAGAGCGCGCCGTCCTTCTGGACACGGCGGACGATCGAGAAGCGAGGGAAGTCCTCTTTGACCGGCAACCGCAGGTAGGGGTACTGTTTGTCGTCGCGCAGGACGACGTTGAAGCGCGGACGATGCCGCTTGATCAGGTTGCTCTCAAGGATCAGCGCTTCCAGGTCCGATCGGGTGACGATGGTTTCGAGATCCGTCACCTGATCGACCAGCAGCGCGGTCTTTGGATTGTGATCGCCGCTTCGTTGAAAATAGGACCGGACCCGGTGGGCCAGCACGGCGGCCTTGCCGATGTAGAGAATGTCCCCCTTGGCGTTCTTGAACAGGTAGACGCCTGGCTGAGCGGGCAAGTGGTCGAGTTTGGATTGAAGGACGTCGGTCGTCATACGTCAACC
>DATIBM010000089.1:0-20732 GCA_035457545.1 Nitrospiraceae bacterium | reverse complement strand
GGCTTCCCTTCGGTCAAGGTGCCGGTCTTGTCGAAAATCAGCGTATCGACCTTCTCCAACCGCTCCAACGCCTCCGCATGTTTGACCAGGACGCCGGCCGTCGCTCCCCGGCCGGTCCCGACCATGATGGACATGGGCGTGGCCAACCCGAGCGCGCAGGGACAGGCAATGATCAAGACCGCCACCGCATTCAGCAGCGCATAGGCCATGCGGGGTTCCGGCCCCCACCACCACCAGGCCAGCCCGGCCATCAGCGCAACCGCCACCACGGCCGGAACGAAGTAGCCCGAGACCACATCGGCCAGACGTTGAATCGGCGCCCGGCTCCGTTGCGCCTCGCTGACCATCGCCACGATACGGGCAAGCAGCGTCTCCGAGCCGACTTTTTCTGCCTTCATCACGAACGAGCCGGTCCCATTGAGCGTGCCGGCCGTCACCCGTGAGCCGGCCGCCTTCTCCACCGGCAGCGATTCACCGGTCAGCATCGATTCATCGACCGCGCTGCTTCCCTCGATGACGAGCCCATCTACGGGAACGTGCTCGCCGGGCCTCACGCGCAACCGGTCGCCCGGATGGACCAGCTCCAGCGACACGTCCTCTTCCTCCGGACCGTTGCCCCGGAGACGGTGGGCGATGGACGGAGCCAGTTGCAACAGCGAACGGATGGCGCTGCTGGTTTGACTTCGGGCGCGCAGTTCGAGCACCTGTCCCAGAAGCACCAGGACGGTGATCACCGCCGCCGCTTCGAAATAGACTGCGACCGCGCCATCGGCATGTTTGAACGAAGCCGGCAGCCAGTCTGGGACCAGCGTCGCGACGACACTATAGCCGTAGGCCGCGCCCGTCCCCATCGCGATCAGCGTGAACATGTTGAAATGGCCCGAGGTGAGCGAATGCCAACCCCGTTCGAAGAACGGCCAGCCTCCCCAGAGGACCACCGGCGTGGCGAGCACGAACTCCAGCCAGTTGAGTTGCGTCCGGGAGGCGATCTGTTGCAAGGGCTGCCCGGGAATCATGTCCGACATCGCCGTGACCAACACGATACAGGCCAACGGCAGGCAGAGCCAGAATCGCCGGCTCATCAGCCTCAGCTCGGGGTTGTCTTCTTCCTGTTTGGTGACCGTCCTGGCCTCCAGCGCCATCCCGCAGATCGGGCAGGAGCCCGGCTCGGCCTGCCGCACCTCCGGATGCATCGGGCAGACGTACTCCGTGCCGGTCAACGGTTGCACGGTCGCCGGTTCGAGCGCCATCCCGCATTTCGGGCAGGGGGCCGGCTCTTTCGATTCGACCTCGGGACACATCGGACAGACATAGCGTTGCGCGGTTCCCGTCGCAGGAGCGGCGGGCTTGGCCCGCTCCGGGTGGAGGTACCGGTCGGGATCGGCCTGGAACTTGTCGCGGCAGCCGGTGCAGCAAAAATAATAATAATAGGTCGTCCCTTCGTGCAGGAGGGTGGCTGCCGCCGAAGCCTGCACGACCGTCATCCCGCAGACCGGGTCTTTCGCGGTGGGTCCGGCCGGAGCAGCCGGGGGTTCGAACATGGTGAGCCCGCCCTTTTTGGCCGGGCGCGGCATCATCAGGGACGCCGGTGCAGTTGAGGAAGAGCCGATGGAGCAAGCGCTGGCGTAGCGAGCGGGGTCTGCTTGAAAGGTGTGCAGACACGGCTGGCTGCAAAAATAGTAGGTCGTGCCCTGATACTCCTGCTGACCGGCCGCTTGGGCCGGATCGACCGTCATGCCGCAGATGGGATCGCGAGCCATAGTCCTCGTGCAGCGTGAAACGTGATCGGGAAGCCGCAACGTTCCGCTGCCTCCTCGCTCCTTACTCCTTACTCCTCACTTTTTACTTTTTACTTCTCACTTCTTCCTCGCATCCTGGTCGAGAATGCTCTGAATGACGAGCTTCACGTTCTCAGGATTGATGTCGGTGACTTTGATGTTCCCGTCAAGCAACAACGTGGGAGTCTGTTGCAAATTGATGCGCTCGCCCCACCGCTTTCCCTCTTCGAGCGCCTTGATGGGTTTGCCGCTCTCCAAGCCCTGCTCGAAGGCCACGGGGTCCAGCCCGACTTCCTTGATCAGCACGGCGCGGAGCGACTTATCCAGGAACTTGACCTTGTCGGTGTGGATGGTTCGGAAGAGGACTTTCTTCATTTCCTCGCCTTTCCCCATCGTCTTGGCCTGCTCATACATCTCGAACGGGGTCGGCAACATCTGCCGGAAGACCGGGAATCCCACCATCGTCGCTTCCAACCTATCGCCGAACTCCTTTTTCAGGACCGGCAGCCCGGCCTCCTCGAAGTGATGACAATGGGGACAGTAGAAATCGGCGAACTCGACCAGCTTCACCTTGCCCTTCACGTGCGTGGAGGGCTCATTAAGCAGTTCGTACTTGCCCTTCAACTCCACCTTGTCGGCCTTCTCCGGCGCGGCGACTGCCGGTCCGGCGGAAACGGACCACAGACCGGCCAGCCATGCCAGCGCGACCACCTTCCAGATCTGTCCACCACGATTCACAGGGCTCTCCTTTCTGTTCCGGACCCGCTCCGGACACGTGCTTCATTATTATAGTCGATGAAGGGCGGCCATGCCCTTGCTATAATCCCGGCATGACCCGATGGCTGCTGATCGCCGTCCTGCCGGCGTGGCTCGCCGCCGCTGGCTGTACGAAATCTCCCTCGAGTTTGGAGATCACGCAAACCGAGCAGATCGACCGGAGCGTCGCCTTTCCCCAACTCCTCGAGGCGCCCGAACATTATCGTAGACGGGTCGTCATGTTCGGTGGGGAAGTGCTTGCCGCCAAGCGTCTCAAGACAGGAACCAGGGTCGAGGTCTTGCAGCTTCCCCTGGGAGACAATCAGGAACCTGCGACGGATCGCATGGCGCCAGAAGGCCGGTTTTTCGCGATGGAAACGAAGCCGATGGACCCGGCGGCGCTGCCGCCCGGCGCGCGCGTGACCGTCGTCGGCGAAGTCACCGGCAGCGCCACGCTCCCGCTCGATGAGATCGACTATGTCTATCCCATCCTCACCATCAAACAGCTCCACGTCTGGAGCCCGCCGACGGAGACCCGTTACCTCTACCGGCCGGTCTATCCTGGCTATTACTATTATTGGGGACCCTATGGCCGCTATCCCTGGTGGTAGCGACGGTTAATAGCCCAGGATGCGCTCCACCCGATCATCCCGCCCCCCCAATTCGCGATATTTTCGATATTGCGCGAGGGCGCGGACCATGTCCTTGCGGTGCAGTTCCAAAAACACGCCGAAATTGTAGTGGGCTTCGGCCAGGTCGGGGTTGAAGCTCACCGCCGCCTCATATTCCCGCTCGGCTTCGTCGAGACGGTTGAGACTCGTATAGGCCAAGCCGAGATTCATATGGGCATCGGCATGTTCCGGCTTCAGCCTGATGATGTCGGACAATTCCTTGGCCGCCTCCGCCGTCTGCCCCTGGCTCCGCAGGATAAAGGCCAGGTTGTACCGCGCATCGATGAATCCCGGTTTGGCTTGGATGGCCTGCCGATAGGCGTAGGCCGCTTCCACCAGGTCGTTGTTCCTTTCGGCAAGGCGGCCTTTGAGGTACCAGCCATCGGCATGTTTCGGGCGGGCTCTCAACAGCCGGTCCAGGTACAGCTTGGCGCCGGCTCCATCGCCGGCGGCATCTGCAAGGCCGGCCAGCCGGTAGAGGGCTTCCGGATGGTCTCGATCAACGGCGAGGAGGGCCCGATAGGTCTTGACCGCCTGCTCGACCGCGGGCCGGCGCTCGTAGAGCCGGCCGAGTTCCAAATAGGCCTGCTCATGTTTGGGTGCCAGCTCGATGACCCGGATCAACCCCTGCTCGGCCTCGCGCGTCTGGCCGTCCTGCAAAGCCAAGATGGCCAGCTCATATTGCGCCTCGACATGTTTGGGAGAAGCAACCAGCGCCCGGCGGAACGCATCCGCCGCCTCCTGCCGCTGCCTCTTTCCCGTGAGCAACGCCAGTCCCAATTGGTAGTGGGCCTCCGCAAACCGAGGGTCCGCCTCCGTCGCCCTGGTGAAGGCCTCGATCGCCCCGTCGATCTGCCGCTCCTTCACAAGTTGCAGCCCATGGTCATAGGCTCGCCTCGCCGCGTCCGGTTGTGCTGCCTGGATCGGTTCGAAGCCCATCGAAATGATCAACAGGAGGGCCAGGGTCGAGGCAGCCAATTCTGCGACGCGTCTCGACAGAAACTGCCTCCACCCGACGCTCGTCTCGGCGCCGCTCATGCAACAGCCCCCTCACCCCGACCGTTAGGCACCATACAAGGGACTATAGGCACGGGCCGCCGCTAAATCAACGCCGGCAGGGCATTCCTCCCGATCGCTCAGGAACTGGCGAAGGAAAAGTAACGCGTGATGCCGAAGGTGTAGCTGGTGCCTTGAGCCAGGTTGTTGTTCGCGTCGCGCACCACCGGGACCTGGGCAAAGAAATAGGCTTGCCAACTCTCGCCGAGGTTAACGAGCACCCCCGGCGACACCCCGAACCAGGACGAACCGGTATTGGGCACCGGCCGGTCCATGATCGGCTCGGTTCCAAGGCTGGCGCTCATCGTGTCGTGGACCATATAGCGATAATTCACCTGTCCGGTGAACACGAGCCAGGGAAACGTCACCAGGTTGAGACCCGCGT
The DNA here is from genome assembly GCA_035457545.1 of Nitrospiraceae bacterium. Classification (GTDB taxonomy): domain Bacteria; phylum Nitrospirota; class Nitrospiria; order Nitrospirales; family Nitrospiraceae; genus Nitrospira_G. Next base: position 16,086 of record DATIBM010000089.1, on the reverse strand, counting down.
TCACGATAAACTCGTCTCCGAACTGGTAGCCGTCGTTGTTCTTGAACGTGTGCCGGTAGCTTGCAAAGGTGAATTGATTCAGCCGGTGTGGAATCAGTTCATAGGTCTGATACAAAGACGGAATGAGCCCGACGTTGCCGCGCCCCAGTTGTCCGGAGGGCTCGAGCTTTTGCCCCAAATTGTCGCGCGTGTCCGTGCCGCCCGTGGGCAGCTCCACGCCCAACCCGACGATCAGCATGCTCCGCAGGGTCGGCAACACATTGTACTTGGTGGTGACACGGAGATCGCCGATGCCTTGCCCGACCCATTGATGGAGTTCGGCGTCTCCTCCGCCATGGCGATGGAAGTGCTCATGGTGCCGGTTCATCCAGGGCAACGTGACCTGCACGCCGAGTCTGTCCGTGATGCCATAGTTCATATCAAGGGTATAGGTGTTGGTGATCGTATGGAGCTCCCGATGGTGATTCGGAATGATGCGGCGGTTCTCTTGATCCGCCTCCGCAATGATGCCGTTCGACCCCGATGGCAGGGTCATGGGAGTGTAGCTGTAAATGAAGTTCGCCGTGAGCAGTCCATGCTGAGGCACCTGTTGCTGCGATCCGATCGTGACAAAGCAACTGACGGCCCCGCACGAGGCCTGCACGTGACTTCCAGCATTGACCCACAACAGCGCCAGAGTGGTACCGATCATGAAGAATTTTCGAGCAGTCGTCACCATTCCCCCTCCAAATCTTCTCTTCAAGCGGGCAGATTCGCGCCTTCGCGACGATCCGCTGTGACAGAACGAGCTTGGTGTGAAGCAGCAGGGACTTGTCGGGGTCTTGCCCGACAAGTCATCGCATCGGTCACTTGTGCCGATGTGCGCGCTTCTCGTTATTCGGCGAATTAAACCGCGAGGAAGAGGGAGGGCGGACCGCGTGAGAGGAAAAACTGAAGGGTCGGAATGCTTGGGTCAATGGAGTGTGTCACATCGACCGTATCTGCCAGTTGAAGGCGAACCGCGAACGGCGCCGAGGTTCCATCCGCAACTTGTCCGGCGGCGCACAACCAGGAGCACAGCCCGGAAGCATGCGTCGTCGCATGGTGGTGCGCATGGTGCTTGGCGTGATGCAGCTCGTGCGGCACCGTGGCCGGATAGACGGTTCCGCTCAGGATCAGCCACCCGAGCGCCAGACAGACGGCGACCGTCTTCGTCACAGGAACGGACATGGTTAGTTCGCGTCGGCGGAGGAGGCCTGGAGGCTTCCTCGGTTCTGAATCCGGTCGAACACGTCCTGAATCTTTTGCTCGGTCAGCAGGCTGCCCTTCACGTATTCCTGGACCGATCCGTTGCCGTCGATGAAGACGCTGACCGGCAGCCCGAACACGCCGTAGAGATTGGCGACCTGGTTCTGGCTGTCGAGGAGGACCGGGAAGGTGTGGCCATAGTCTTTGATGTGCTGGCGGACGCGGGCTTCGTCCTCAAGTTCGTTCACGGCCAGCACCACCAACCCCTTGTCTTTCAAGCTGTCATAGGCATGCTGCATGGCGGGCATTTCTGTCGTGCAGGGCTTGCACCAGGTCGCCCAGAAGTTCAGCAGCACGACCTTCCCCCGGAACTCGGCGAGGCTCCTGGGTTTGCCGTCCAGGTCGATAAGATTGAAGTCGGCCGCCGGCATCCCCACGGCCGGCACGCGGGACCCCATGCTCCAGGCCCCTTCTCCTGAACCAAGTACCAACAAACCCAGCACACCAAGGATCGCCGGGGTCATTCGCCTTATCGTCGTCTTCATAAAGAACCCGTCCGTTTCTTGTCGCGTTCCCTCACAGGAGGTCGCGACCTGAAGGAGTCCCATAAGCGGACGACCAGGCCGCCACCGGGCGGACTGCGCCGTTCCGAATGAACGTGTGTGTGAAGATCAGACCGTGGGCGGGGCGCGGGACGAAACGGAAAGCAGAGCAGGATGGTCGGGATTCACGCTGACAACCGATTCCAGACGATCGACCGGGTCATATCGGTGCGCGATCGGAGCGGCAGCCCCCTCGACTCCCTGCCCGGCGGCGCAGAGCCAGGAGCAGAGCGCCGTCCCGTGCGTGCCCGCATGGTGCTGCGCATGGTGCATCAGATGGGGAACAGTCGCCGGATAGAGGAACGCGGCCAGCCCCACCAGCGCCACGACGAGACCGAGCGCGATCGCGCGGCGAGCCAGGCCGCTCGACCGGCCGGCGGCCAATGTGAAGGACCGTGAGAGGAGGTACGTAAACATGCGCCCTGATGCTAAGAATTCCAATGGTCCTCTGTCAAGATGGCAGACCGTTTGGCTTTCTTGGTAGGATTCACCATTTCGTTTGCTGTATACTCCGATGAACTGTTAAGCGGGACCCTCCCGGGAGCAGACCAAACCGAGATTCCTGACACGATTCCAGGCCCGACATGTTGACGCGCATCCTCAACCTCATCTTCGGAAGCAAGAATGATCGTGAGATCAAGGCCTTGCGTCCGGTGGTCGAGCAGATCAATTCGCTGGAGCCAAGCCTGACGCCCCTCTCCGACCACGCCCTGACGGACAAGACTCAGGAATTCCGGAAGCGGCTGGAGAAGGGCGAACCACTCGACGATCTGCTCCCGGAAGCCTTCGCCGTCTGCCGGGAGGCCTCCCGGCGCAAGCTGAACATGCGGCACTTCGACGTGCAGCTCCTGGGCGGCATGATCCTGCACAGGGGCCGCATCGCGGAGATGAAGACCGGCGAAGGCAAGACCTTGGTCGCTACGCTCCCGCTCTATCTCAATGCGCTGACCGGCCATGGGGCTCATCTGGTGACCGTCAATGACTACCTGGCCAAGCGCGACGCGCAATGGATGGGCGCGCTCTATCATTTCCTCGGCCTGTCGGTCGGCGTGATCCAGCACGACGCCTCCTTTTTATACGACCCGACCTACGACGCAGCCGACAAGCGCCTGCAATCCCTGCGTCCCTGCTCCCGTTCGGAGGCCTATCGCGCGGACATCACCTACGGGACGAACAATGAATTTGGCTTCGACTACCTGCGCGACAACCTGATCGTGAATGACATCCGACAGTGCGTGCAGCGGGAGCTGAACTTCGCGATCGTCGACGAGGTGGACAGCATCCTGATCGACGAGGCCCGGACCCCCTTGATCATCTCCGGCCCCACCGAGGATTCGACGGACCTGTACTATCGGATCAACGCGATCATTCCGCAGCTCAAGCCGGAGCAGGATTACACGATCGAAGAGAAGACCAAGACGGCTTCGTTGACCGAGGAAGGGAACGCCCGGGTCGAAAAACTGCTCGGGGTCGAAAACCTGTACGACCTCTCGAACATGACCCTGGTCCACCACGTGATCAAGGCCCTGCAGGCCCATTCGCTGTACAAACGCGACGTGGACTACGTCGTGAAGGACGGCGAGGTGATCATCGTCGATGAGTTCACCGGCCGGCTCATGCCGGGCCGCCGGTGGAGCGACGGCCTGCACCAGGCGGTGGAGGCCAAGGAAGGGGTCAAGATCGCGAACGAGAACCAGACCCTTGCGTCCGTGACCTTCCAGAACTACTTCCGCATGTACAAGAAACTGGCCGGCATGACCGGCACGGCCGACACCGAGGCCTCGGAGTTCGCCAAGATCTACAACCTCGACGTCAACGTCATCCCGACCAACCGGCCGAACATCCGGAAAGACTACGCCGACGTGGTCTATCGAACGGAACGCGAGAAGTTCAACGCGATCGTCGAAGAGATCAAGGACTGCCACCAGCATGGGCAGCCGGTGCTGGTCGGGACCATTTCGATCGAGAAGTCCGAGCGCCTCTCCGGCATGCTCAGCCGCCAGGGGGTCAAGCACCATGTCCTGAACGCGAAATATCACGAGAAGGAAGCGGAGATCATCGCGCAGGCGGGACGCAAGGGGGCCGTCACGATCGCGACCAACATGGCGGGCCGCGGCACGGACATCCTCTTGGGCGGCAATCCGGATTTCATGTTCAAGCGCCTCCTGTATCAGGAAGAAGGCATCCCCGAGGAACGGCGGCTGGCGGTCTTCGAAGAGATCAAGGCCGACTGCGAGAAGAACAAGCAGGAGGTCGTGGCGGCGGGCGGCTTGCACATCCTGGGCACGGAGCGACATGAGAGCCGGCGCATCGACAACCAGCTCCGGGGGCGGGCCGGCCGGCAAGGAGACCCCGGATCCTCGCGCTTCTATCTCTCGCTGGAAGACGACTTAATGCGGATCTTCGCCTCGGAACGCGTGTCCAACCTCATGCTCAAGCTCGGCATGGAGGAAGGCGTCCCGATCGAGCACGGCATGGTCACCCGCGCGATCGAAAACGCGCAGAAGAAGGTGGAGGCGCATAATTTCGAAATCCGGAAGCAGCTCCTTGAGTACGACGACGTCATGAACAAGCAGCGGGAAGTCGTCTACCAGCACCGCCGGGCCATCCTCACCGGCGAGAACCTGACGGACGAGATCATGGGCATGATGGACAGCGTCGTGACTTCCTTCGTCCAAGCCTGTTGCCCCGAGGAGCAATATCAGGAGGAGTGGGACTATGCGGCCCTGGCCGAATCGATGCACGGCCAGTTCGGCGTGGACCTGGCCCATGACCACCCAGGCGGCATCGAGGGCTTGAAGGATCTCGGCCGCGATGCGTTGGTCGAGGAACTCCAGCAGGCCGTCCGGCAGGCCTACCGGCGCAAGGAGGAGGAAATCGGCTCGGACATCATGCGCCAGTTGGAAAAGATCGTCCTGCTCCAGGTCATCGACCACCACTGGAAGGACCACCTGCTCGGCATGGACCAGTTGCGCGACGGGATCGGGCTGCGCGGCTATGGCCAGAAGGACCCGCTCATCGAATACAAGCGCGAAGGCTTCGACATGTTCTCGGGCATGATGGAGCGCATCAAATCGGACACGCTCGAACGGCTGTTCAAGATTCAGGCGGTGCGCCAGGAAGCCCATCCCACGCCTCCTCCTCAGATGCCTCCTCGCCTCTCCCTTAACCGCGGCGAAGAACCGGCCGCGTCCAAAACCGTCAAGCACCAGTACGACAAGGTCGGCCGCAATGATCCCTGCCCCTGCGGCAGCGGGAAAAAATACAAAAAGTGCCACGGGGCGTGAGGGAAGCGACCTGGGTTGTGCGTGACTCTCGTCCTCCCGAAGCCCGCGCCGAAGAAGTCGCCGGGGGACCCGTTGCGTTCTCATTTATGCAACGAGTCGTGACGGCCGCAATCAGAGTCATCACCCAACCAGGTCGCTAAAGAGTAATTTCAGAAAAGTGCGGGCAGGTTCTTGCGAGTAGCCGCCGCCGCTCGCCAAAAGCGAGATGCAGTGGATCGGAAAGGCCGGTGCCCGAGCCTCAGCAATTTCCGCAGTCAAGACTCACGAGCCTGACGATGGGAGTGGGTACAAACTGTGCGGTGAAAGACAACCCTAGTCCCAATGACTTGGGAGAGACGAGAAAAGACCTCGACGGCCGCAATCAGCGTCACCGCCTAATCAGGTCGCTCGAGGGTGATTCGGAAGTGGGATCGAAGACTGCGGAACTTGCTGAGAATGAATCGTCCGCCGCCGGCACACCGTAGCGGCACACAAGCCCATGATCAGAGACATCATACCGTGAATTCGGTGCAACTACTCTTCACAAACGTCGATTTCTCAACAACCTGCCACACGGCTAGGTGACCTCCGTATAGTACGACTCCCCGAGCAATCGGCCCTTCGGATTGAACATCCGGAATTGCCCCAGATGCAGCTTCTGCAGGCGGTATTTGAGACTGCACAGCAGCACCCCAAGCCCGTATACGCAGCTTGACCACAGGGCGATCGACGAGGCCTCCGGAAAGTACTTGGTCGGACAACTGATTTCCCCGACGCGATAGCCGAAATAGATCGCCTGCACCAGCATCTCGTTGTCGAAAATGAACCCGTCGGCATTCTCATTGAGCGGGAGGGCTGTGAGCACCTGCCGCGAGAACGCGCGATAGCCGGTGTGAAATTCGGAGAGTTTGCTGCCCAGCAGGAGATTCTGGATCGCGGTCAGGAACCGGTTGAAGACGTACTTATACAAGGGCATGCCGCCCTTCAATGCCCCGCCCCCCAGGATGCGCGAGCCGAGCGCCACGTCATACACGCCGGAGGAAATCATGCCGGCCAGGGCGCGCGCGAGCCGCGGCGTGTACTGGTAATCCGGATGGATCATCACCACGATGTCCGCCCCCCGCCTGAGCGCCTGAAGGTAGCAGGTCTTCTGATTCCTCCCATAGCCGTAGTTCTTGTCGTGCAGGAAGACGGTGAGACCCAACTCCTTGGCCAGCGCCACGGTCTCATCACGACTGTGATCGTCCACGAGCAACACCTCGTCCACGACATCGTGGGGAATGTCGGCCACGGTCTGCTTGAGCGTCCGCGCGGCGTTATAGGCCGGCATCACCACCACGACTTTGCGTCCGTCAATCATATGCGCCTCTTCCATTCATCATGCTGCCCGCTCAACCCGATAAATGAGGAACAACGCCGGTCGCTCCTGATGCCGGTAGACCTCGGTCCATCCTTCGATCGGGTGAGCCGGCCGCAATCCATCCGTTTCGCGCCAGACGAAGTACGGCTCCAGCGATGCCGTCCGTATTACATCGTCTCGATGAAACAAGATGTATCGGTTGCGACGCGCCCTCTTTTCGCCGAGTAGGCGAGTAAGTTCGGCGATGCTTTCTTCTTGAACCTTTCGGCTGTTCGCAAGCCAGAATGCCCACCTCCCGTGAAACTTCGCCAGCCAGAGGTATCGCCAATACGGCGTATTGTGGCTGACCATGATGAGATCGTCGTCGCTCATGTTCTGTTCGAGCCATCGGTATAGTTCGGTGTGGTCCTGTGGAATCGGCGGGAGACTTCCCGGGAGACGCGTGTTATACGTGCCAAGAACATAGCCCAGCGTCGCCACGCACACGACAACGAGCACGGGCGGCAACAACTTCTGAAGCGAAATGCCTGAGGATCGCGTTGCCAGTCGTCGGTCCACAGCCGTCAGAATGGCGACGATCCCCACGGCCGCATACAGACAGATCACGGGAATGAGCGGAGCAATGAACCTCACGGCTTCTTGTTCCTTCGGGACAACTTGATAATCCCAGGCGAAGGGGACAAAGAAGGCCCCCACGGTCATCACGATACAGAGCCTCTGTGCCCAATTCGAGGCCAGCGCGAGGCCGAGCATGAAGAACAGAAACAGGAGATGGCCAAAGTAGCGGTCTTGCGGAAGGACGATCACGTCAAGACTGCTCAGCAGCAACTGCGCCTCCTTTTTGACCCCATAGCGAAACCGGACGAAGATGTCCGCCCATGAATGGGTCGCGAGATACGACCGCATGGTCGGGAATCGGTCTTCATCCCAGACCACCTCGGGATATTTGATGGCCCACCCGACATCCGCCTTGTAGTGGTCATCGTACGTATCCATCCAGGGCACCTTGAAAACAGCTCCTTCATGGATGGGCTCGTGATAGACGACCAGATTCCGCACGATCAGTGGCGAGGCGGTCAATGCAAAGCCCAAGAAAAAGAGCCAGAACCATCGTCTGGTGAACGTTCGTATACCGGCGCCCAGAACAGCCGTCGCCGTGAAGACGGGCAACAGCAAGAGTCCTGTTCCCTTTGTGAGATAGGCAAAGCCTGCCGCCGCCCCTGCCCACAGCCAATAGGGCTCCTTTTCGAACCCCTTGATGATCCAGTACAAGCTGAGCAGCACAAAGAGGATGAGGAGAGACTCGCAGATGACCTGCGAGACCATGTTCAAAAACGTGACGTTAAACGCCAACAGCAGGACCGCGACATACGCGACGAGATTCCCGTGGAGATCTCGTGCGATCGCGAAGAAACTCGCCACAACAGCAAGCCCGATGATGAGCGAGAGCATTTTCCCGGCGTAGAATAGGTCGGGGGGCGCCACTCCCAAACTCGACAGCAATAGCGGATAGAGGGGATGTTGGATGGCGGCCTTGTACTCGCCATGCACAAATAGATTCCAGGAGTTGGCTAGGCTTCCATGGTCTTGGAGAAAGACCGTGACTTTCAGAAAGGGAACGGTACCGATATTGGCAGATTCCGGCGCCAGTTGGATTTGAGCCAACCCGAGGAAGAAGAAAGTCAGACAGGCTAGGAAGAAGAGAGCCGGCGTGTAGAAGCGGGCGATAGCGTCGTGGATCGTCTGGGCTATGCTCCCACACTTCCCAATGCGGAGACTACACTCCATAACCTACCTGTGCGTGAAACGAGCACAATAGGTTGTCCGCTACAGGGGTTCCTGAGCGCTACGTCCCAAACCCGGAATCGCGATGGAGAGACTCTATATCGATATTAAAACTTAATTGACTTACCGGGGGCATGATCATGAGGTGAAGTCATCCTAGCAATCCCTTCTCCTTGTTTCAAGCCCCCATTAGCGACCCTGTACGACTAAGAAAATTGGAGCATTTCCTGTCGAACGGGCCGACCTTGGTCCCGCTCGTCCACTTTCGTCATCTGTCGGAATGTGCCCCACCCGGTCTTCCACCCATTTCACCCGCGCTTGCCTTGACTTACCGCTCGGGCAACCTGTACCCTAAGCCCTCTTTTTTCCGGACGAAAGTCTCGGTGTTCTTGGTGTCTCTTGAAGCTGGCATTACCTGATACCGACTCGGCAAATCGCGGACTTGTAAGCCCCGGTGTTCCCGGTTTGGTCCGGCTGCTCCGCGAGGAGATCGCGCGGACCGGCCCGATCACCTTTGCTCGATTCATGGACTTGGCGCTCTACCATCCGGAGCACGGATACTACACCCGCTTATCTTCCGACCCGGAGCATGAACGCATCGGCCGGAACGGCGACTACTACACCAGTTCGGATGTGCATAGAGCGCTGGGATGGGCAATCGCCAGACAACTTGTTGAAATGGACGAGGTCCTGGGACGTCCATTGCCGTTCACCGTCGTCGAGATGGGAGCCGGCAAGGGTCTCTTGGCCAGGGACATCCTGACCTGTTTGGCTGAGCGGAATCGCGATCTTTTTGCCCGGGCGACTTATGTCCTGGTGGACCGGAGCCCGGCGCACCGGCGCATCCAGCAACAGACACTGGCCGAGTGGATCGATATGCCGGGCAAGGTGGTCTGGGCGGAGGATCTGGCCTCATTGGGCGGGGAGAGCGTGACCGGCGTCTTGCTCTCCAATGAACTGGTGGACGCCTTTCCGGTCCATCGGGTCCGGATGAAGCAGGGTCGGTTGGAAGAACTGTATGTGGCTCTCTCGCAAGACCAATTCCGAGAAACGCCGGGACCTCTGTCCACTCCGGCCCTGTCCGACTATTTCTCCCGTCTGGGGATCGCCCTTGAAGAAGGCGCCCGCGCGGAGGTCAATCTCGCCGCCGTGGACTGGATGCGCGAAGTCGCCCGCGCCCTCGCCCGAGGCTACGTGATCACGATCGACTACGGCCATGCCGCCCACGACCTCTATGGTCCGGAACGACGGCAAGGCACCTTGCTCGGCTATTACCGGCACATGATCGCCGAGAATCCGTTGGTCCGGATCGGAGAGCAGGACCTGACCAGCCATATCGATTTCACGACGCTCGCTCAGGTGGGAGCGGACGCGGGGTTGGGACTGACCGGGTTCACCAACCAGATGAGCTTCCTCATCAGTGTGGGCGTGGACTCGTTCCTCGAATCGCTGGAGCCCGGCTCGCCGGAATTTCAGGCGGTCGTCCAGTTGTTGCGGCCGGAAGGCATGGGCCGCACCTTCAAGATTCTGATCCAGCAGAAGGGCCTGCCTGCGGACGGAGCGCGCAAGCTGGAGGGGTTGACGCATCAACCCTTCTTTGGATCGATCCTTCGGCACAGCGACGAATTGGAGGACAATTAACGCGCGATGGCCACCGAGGCGGCGCCCCTGAACTATGTTCCGATCCTGCTGTTCATCGGCATCGCGCTGGCCTTCGGGCTGGTGTCGCTGCTGGTCGGCAAGATCGTCCGCCCGCATCGGCCCTACAAGGCCAAACTCATTCCCTACGAGAGCGGCAGCCCGCTGTTTCAGGACGCGCGGGTGCAGTTCCCGATACGGTATTACATCATCGCGATGCTCTTCGTGGTGTTCGACATCGAAGTCGTGTTCCTGTTTCCCTGGGCCGTGGTCTTCCAGAAGATCGGGCTGGTCGGCCTGCTCGAGATGATGCTGTTCATTGCCATCCTGGTCGTGGGCTTTTGGTATGCCTGGAAGAAAGGCGCCTTGGAGTGGGATTAGGGCACGTCAAGCGTCATTCGTCATACGTCCATGACCAAGCCGGTGGTCATGAATCTGTCACTACGATTGACCAATGACGGTTAACGATTAACGGTAGGTGAGGCGTGAGCGTCTTAGAGCGGCAATTCGAGCCGAACATCATCACCACGAACCTGGACGCGCTGATCGGCTGGGCCCGTAAGTCCGCGCTCTGGCCTATGACGTTCGGCCTGGCCTGCTGCGCGATTGAAATGATCGCCTCCGTCTCCTCCCGGTACGACATCGACCGGTTCGGGGCCGGGGTCTTCCGCGCCTCTCCGCGCCAGTCCGACCTGATGATCGTCGCGGGCACGGTGACCCGCAAGATGGCGCCGGTCATCCGCCGGATCTATGACCAGATGGCCGAACCCCGCTACGTGATCTCGATGGGGTCCTGCGCCACCTCGGGCAACCATTACAACAGTTACAGCGTCGTGCAGGGCGTCGATCAGATCGTGCCGGTCGACATCTACGTGCCCGGCTGCCCGCCGAGGCCCGAAGCGCTCATCGACGGCCTGTTGAAGTTGCAGGAAAAGATTCAGCGGGAGAAGGTGTTCGTGAAATAGGTCGTCATTCGTCAATGGTCATTCGTCAATCGAGGGGATCTTGGCTTCCCAATGACGCTTGACCAATGACGGTTGACGCATGGACGACGATGCATCCGGTGCTCGAACGATTGAAGACCGAATTCCCCGACGCGGTGCTCGCGGTGCTGGAGGATGACGCGCGCGGCGAACTCTCGGCACAGGTGCGCGCCGACCGGATCGTGGAGATCGGCCGCTTTCTCCATGACGATCCGGCCCTCTCGTTCGACCATATCACGGACATCTGCTCCGCGGATTATCCAGACGCGCCCGAACGGTTCGAGGTGATTTACCATTTCCTCTCCCTGCCGCACCGGCACCGTATCCGGATCAAGGCCCGCGTGACGGAAGACCGACCGTCCATCCACTCGGTGACTGGCATCTGGCGCGGAGCCGAGTTCATGGAACGGGAAGTTTACGACCTCATGGGCATCGTCTTCGAACAGCATCCGGACCTCCGCCGCATCCTGATGCCGGAGGATTACGACGAGGGTTACCCGCTTCGCAAGGACTTCCCGACCGAAGGACGAGGATGGCGCGGCTCGTTCCCCTTTATTCCCCGCCTGGACGAGCCGCCGGCCGAGCTGGCCGAGGAAATCCCGGCCGAGGAGAAGCAGGTCTTTCTCGCAAACGGGGACGCGCCGGCATCTTCGCGCCGGACCGAAGAGCTGCTGTTGAACATGGGGCCTCAACACCCCAGCACCCACGGGGTCTTGCGGGTGGTGCTCGAACTGGACGGCGAACGCATCGTCAAGGCCACGCCGGACCTGGGCTACCTGCACCGAGGGGTCGAGAAGCTGGCCGAGGGCCTCCATTATATGCAGGTGATTCCCCACACCGACCGGTTGGACTATGTCTGCTCGATGACCAACAATTACGCCTATGTCCGGGCGGTGGAGAAGCTCGTTGGCATCGCCGTCCCGGAACGGGCCGAGTACATCCGCACGATCGTGGCCGAGATGCAGCGGATCATCGGCCACCTGTTCTGGCTCGGCACCCAGGCGCTGGACATCGGGGCCATGACGGTCTTTTTCTGGACCTTCCGGGAGCGCGAAGTGCTGCTCGACATGTTCGAGAAACTCTGCGGAGCGCGCCTCACGCTGAACTATTACCGGATCGGCGGCGTGGACGCCGATTTTACGCCGGACTTGGTCGCGCGCCTCAAGGCCTTTCTCGACACGTTTCCCGAGCATATCCGCGAGTACGACAGCCTGATCATGAACAACCGGATCTGGCTCGGCCGCACCAAAGGGGTCGCCGTGATCTCGGCCGAAGACGCGATCAGCTTCGGCCTGACGGGACCGACGTTGCGGGGCTCGGGCGTGAACTACGACGTCCGCAAGTACGAACCCTACGGCGCTTACGACAAGGTCGATTGGGAGGTGCCGGTCGGCAAGAACGGCGACACCTACGACCGCTATTGGATCAGGATGGAGGAGATGCGCCAGAGTTGCCGGATCATCCGCCAATGTCTGGACCAGATGCCTCAAGGACCGATCATGGCCGACAGCCCGACCGTGATTCCGCCGCCCAAGGAAAAGGTCATGCGGGACATGGAGAGCCTGATCCATCATTTCATTATCTTTACCCAGGGGTTCAAGCCGCCGAAGGGCGAAACCTACTGCGCCACCGAAGCGCCCAAGGGAGAACTGGGATTTTTCCTGATCAGCGACGGGAGCCCGCGCCCCTATCGGATGAAGATCCGCGCCCCATCCTTCATTCACATGGGGGCCTTCGACCATATGGCCCGCGGTTACCTGATCTCGGACATCATCACGATTTTTGGCACGTACGATATCGTCATGGGGGAGTGCGACCGGTAAGAACCTCGTCAACCGTCATTCGTCAAACGTATGGGAAGGCTATGGGATGACGCTGTTGACGATTGACCTATGACGAATGACGAAAGCTGACAAGGGCATGCGACTGTTGGAGAAGTACAGAGACAAGATCGCCGAGATTCTGAGCCGGTATCCGGAACGGCGCTCGGCGCTGATTCCGTTGCTCTACCTGGCGCAAGAGGCGGAAGGCTACGTCAGCGAGCAGGCCATGACCGAGATCGCCGGACTGCTGCGCCTGACTCCGCCCCAGGTCTACGAGGTGGTCACCTTCTATACGATGTTGAACCTGAAGCCGGTCGGCAAGTTTCACATTCAGGTGTGCAAATCCCTGATGTGCGCCCTGGTGGGATCGGACACGGTCCTGGCCTGGCTCAAGGCGAAACTCGGGATCGGTCCAGGCGAGACGACGCCGGACAAACTGTTCACCGTCAGCGCCGTCGAATGTCTGGCCGCCTGCGGCACCGGTCCCATGATGCAGATCAACGACGATTACTACGAACGCCTCACCGAACAGAAGGTCGATCAGATCCTGGCGGACCTGAAACGGACCGGGACCTCTCCCTTGAAGAGCGGACCGTTCATGTGGCCTGAGCCGGCGAAGCAGGAGGCGTAACCCGTCAATCGTCACTCGTCATTCGGAGGACAATGGTTGAAGCAGCCCCTTCCTCGATTGACGAATGACCGTTGACGCTTGACGAGAACCCTGGCATGCATACACCGATTCTCCTCAAGAACATGCTGCAGCCGGGCTACACCGGCTCGCTGGCGGACTACGAGCGAACCGGCGGGTATCAGGCCCTGCGTAAGGTCCTGGGCAAGGTCGCCCCTGCCGAGGTCACGGCGATGGTGACGAAGTCCGGCCTGCGGGGGCGGGGCGGCGCCGGCTTTCCCACCGGCATCAAGTGGGGCTTTCTGCCCAAGGATTATCAAGGACCCCGCTACCTCTGCTGCAACGCCGACGAAAGCGAGCCCGGGACCTTCAAGGACCGGCAGTTGATGGAGCGCGATCCCCATCAGGTCCTGGAAGGGATCGCCATCGCCAGTTACGCGATCGGATCGGAAATCTCCTACATCTATATCCGCGGGGAATTCGCGCTGGGCGCCGCGATCCTGGAACGGGCGATCGCGGAAGCCAGGGCGGCCGGCTACCTGGGCAAGAATATCTGGGGGACGGGGGTCACCGTCGAGATCTACGTGCATCGCGGCGCCGGCGCCTATATCTGCGGAGAAGAAACGGCCCTGCTCGAATCCCTGGAAGGCAAACGAGGCTTGCCCCGCGTCAAGCCTCCCTTTCCTGCCACGCACGGCCTCTATGGCAAGCCGACGGTGGTCAACAACGTGGAGACGCTGGCCAACCTCCCGCATATCATCACCCGCGGGCCCGAATGGTTCGCCGCAATCGGCTCCCCACCCAAGAGCACCGGGACCAGGGTGTTCTGCGTGAGCGGCCACGTCCAGCGTCCCGGCAACTATGAAGTGCCGATGGGCATCACGTTTCGCGAGCTGATCTATGGGCAGGCCGGCGGCATGCGATCAGACAAGCCGCTGAAGGCCTTTATCCCCGGCGGGGCCTCGGCGCCTTTCCTGACTCCCGATCATCTCGACGTGAAGATGGATTTCGAATCGGTCGCTCAGGCCGGGTCGATGTTGGGATCCGGCGGCGTGACGGTCATGGAAGAAGGCACGAGCATGGTCTGGGCGGCGCTCCGGTTGATGGAATTTTTCTACCACGAGTCCTGCGGGAAGTGCACGCCCTGCCGGGAGGGCAGCGCCTGGCTCACCCAGACCCTGCGCCGAATCCTGGACAAGCGGGGGCGCATGGAGGACCTTGAAACCCTGGCGGATCTGTGCAAGAACATCGCCGGGCGGACCGTGTGCGCGTTCGGGGATGCGGAGATCTCTCCCATCCTGAGCACGCTCAAGTACTGGCGACACGAGTACGAGGACCTGATCCGGGAGGCGAAGTCGCAGGGACTGTCCGGCGTCTCCGAACTCCTCATGCCGGCGGGGAGACGCTAAGAGATCGTCAATGGTCATTCGTCATGCGTCATGCGTCAACCGTCACTCGGAGCAGAGTCCGAGCATGCGACCCGGAGTCCACCTCACGAATGACGATTGGCGATTGACGGAATACGAATCGGCACGATGAATTCCACGGCTGACATGATCCATCTGACGATCGACGGCATGCCCGTCACCGTACCGAAAGGCACCTTGGTGATCGAAGCCGCGCGCCGCGTCGGGGTGATGATTCCGCATTTTTGTTACCACCCCAAGCTCAAGCCGGACGCCAATTGCCGGATGTGCCTGGTCGAGATCGAGAAGATGCCGAAGCTCCAGACCTCGTGCAGCACGCCGGTGGCCGAGGGCATGGCCGTCCGGACCGCCACGACCGTGGTCAACAACGCGCACAAGTCCGTGTTGGAGTTCATCCTGGCGAACCACCCGCTCGACTGTCCCGTCTGCGACCAGGGCGGCCGGTGCGACCTCCAGGACTTTTCGCACGAATACACGCCCACGACCAGCCGATTCATCGAGGTCAAGCGCATCTTTCAGAAGGAGTACTTCAGCCCGCTCATCGAAACTCAGATGAATCGCTGCGTCCAGTGCCTCCGGTGCGTCCGATATTGCGACGAAGTCATGGACGTGAAGGCGCTGGCGCCCAGCGGGCGCGGGACGATGACGGAGATCAAGCACTTCACCTCGCACCAACTCGAGTGCGAGTTCTGCGGCGGCTGCGTGCAGATTTGCCCGGTGGGCGCCATCACGAGCCGGCTCTCCATGTACGAGTACCGTCCCTGGATGGTGAAACGGGCCGATACGGTCTGCACCTATTGCGGAGACGGCTGCCAGATCACGATCCAGACCAAGGACAACGAGTTGATCGAAGTGAACTCCTCCTACGGCGCCGGCCGCAACAATGGCGACCTCTGCGCGCGCGGCTTCTTCGGCTACCATGTCACGACCCATCCGGACCGGCTCACCGTGCCGTTGATCCGGCAGGAGGGTCGGCTGGTCCCGACCACCTGGGAAGAGGCGCTGGGCTATGTCGCCGAAACCTCGGTCATGCTCAAGCTGTCGCAGGGGGCGGATTCGTTCGCGGGCCTGATCGGCACGCGCTGCACCAACGAAGACCTGTACCTCTTCCAGAAATTCATGCGCCTGGCGATCGGCACCAACAAGCTCGACAGCAGCGTGCGCTACGGCTACATCAACGCCATCCGCGCGCTCCGGCTGGGGGTCGGCGTCACCCGGTGGACGATCGCGATGGAAGACGTCGTCGCGGCCGACCTGTTGCTGCTGGTCGGCACGAACATCACGGAGACCAATCCGGTCACGGGTCTCCGCGTGAAGGAGGCGGTCAAGAAACGCCGTGCCACATTG
>DATIBM010000088.1:0-6819 GCA_035457545.1 Nitrospiraceae bacterium | reverse complement strand
TAATAAATCAGGTCGATACCGGGATAAATGTCTTTCTGCCTTACTTCTTGGTATGTCGGAACATTCGTTCGCCATGACCTGGGATTGTTGCCGAGGAAGTAATGGGCTTTGCCCGGAAGTTCTTTCATCCCTACGATCTCTGCCGAAGAGTTTGCGGCCAGCAGGTTCATGCGTAAGACGGTCTGGCTAGGCTTCGCATCCGATCCCGCCGGATTTGTCAGGGCCAGCGCTGCTCCGGTCGGCAGAAGAAATAAGGTATAGCCTCGGCCCCTGGCGAGAAACTTCACCTGCGCATCAGTCTGGCCTTGGTTCGCTTCGAAACTCAGCGGCAGCTTGCCAAACCCGGTCACTAGAGTATGCGTTTGTGGCAAGGCAGGCTGCACTGCAAACCTCTCGGCGCTTGCTGTCGCAGGTAGGAGCAGAGCCACTGCAGAGAAGGAGAGGACGCACAGGTTACAGGAAAGCCGTCGTGCAGTCATGGAAGCACCTCCTGAACTAAAGGGCGCGGAGAGGGGACGACGGCGGTACCCTGCGCCGAGTTGGCGCAATTAGGAATCCCACGAAGGTAGGAATTTTGAGATTCGACAAACGAAGGGACGCCGCCAAAAGGCGGAACGGGTTCAGGTGAGGTAAGAATGTCTAGCGGGACTGCCGCTTAGGCGAGGGGAGGGGGGGAGGAATTCGGTCATGGACTGCGGGCAGCACCAGCTTCGCTATCAGTTGGCTTCGCCGTCGAACGTGCCTCCGCTCGAAGATGTCGTGCAGGTGATCTTTGACGGTCTGCTCACAGATAAACAGCTTCTCCGCAATCTCACGGTTTGAGAGTCCCCTCATCACCCAGAGAGCAATTTCTCGTTCTCGACGCGTTAGCGGATATTCGTTGATCTTGCTCTCTAAACTCTCCTCAATAGAGACGGGCCCGAAGAAGATGAGCCGATCTTCCACCTTTCCATTCTCATTAAGTTGCATATTAGCCACCGCGCATGTTCCCTCTTCTGTCCGATAAAGAAGTTTCTCGATGCGCCGGCCGGTCTGGGGGAGCGGGTCATGTTTACTGCCCCTACAAACGTTCAGAGTGGCACTCCTGATGGGGAGACGGTGTTCACCCCCACCGATCACAATGATACTACCTCTGTGGGCTGAGGCGAGGAACTCGAAAATCTTCTTATAATCGCTCGTCGTCAGCATCTTCTTGAACAAACAAAAAGCCCGGGCGGCTCGGTCACCACCTAGGCGTTCCTGCACACAGTTGGTTTGTGTTCGGAAGAAATGGAAGAAATCGAATATCGAAACAGGCTGCAAGCGCTGCCGACGACGCTGCCCATTAGCAAGGCCATGCGAATGGTTGCGTAGGCCTGAATTCTACGCTTTGCGCACTGCCTGATCAATCTATGCTAAGTGGTGGAAGAGCGTCGGGCTTGCGAAATGGCCGTATTTACGGGTGAAAGGGTGAGAAGCATAAATTGTTCCAAAAAGGTCGCTAATCTGACTGGCCGGAGGATTGAGTGCGGAGGTTGTACGGGCTCTCAGTGTTGGCTGTAGAACGGTAGAGTGTGGACGACCGCTTCGATTCGCTGCCCGTCGAGGTCGATTGTCAGCGGAGTCTCCGGCTTGCTGAAGTCCCGCAAGGGGAAGCCAAAGGCGATGACCTGCCCCAACTGAGGCGAGTGGATGGCGCTGCTGACCCAGCCGACTTCGCGATCGCCGCTGAACAGTTTGGCGCCGCGCGGCGGGATCGTAGGGGCTTTGAGGACAAGTCCGACGAGGTGACGCCGGACGCTCCCGTAGGTGTCCATCCGGGCCACGACCTCCTGCCCCGGATAACAGCCCTTGGTCAGACTGAATGCCTTGCCCTCCAGATTCGCCTCAGGAGGAACGATCTCTTCCGTCAAATCCAGCCCGGCTACGGGGAGCCCCGCTTCCATCCGCAGGGCCTGGCGTGCTTCTGATCCAACCGGCTTCAGCCCGAACGGCTGGCCCACGGTCAAAAGTTGCTTCCACACGGTAGCGAGTTGATCGCCGGGGAGCAGGATTTCGATATCTGTCTCCCCCGTTTCCTCCGTCCGGCTGAACAGCGCGGGCGAGCCTTCAAGTTCGTGGAGAACAAACCGGAGCGGTTGCAGTGAACCAGCATCCAGCCCGAGCGCGGCCTTGATCAATTCCACGACTCTCGGGCCGCTCATGAGGAGGAGGCCCCAGGTTCCCGACAGGTTCTCGATCTTGGCCTTCGTACCGTACAGAAGAAATTTTTTGACTGCTTGATAGGTCGCGTCCCCGATTTCCCCCACGTCTTCCAGCAGCACCGCGTCTTCCTGCATGTAGCAGCGGAAATAGGACAACATCTTGCCCTTGTGCGTCAGCAGGCTGGAATAGAGGTATTGCCCGGACTTCAGGGGCAGGAGATCGTTGCTGACGACGCTCTGGAGCCATTTCACCCGGTCGTCGCCGGTCACACGGAGGATGCCCCGGTGGGACAGGTCGGACAGCCCGACAGCCTGCCGGACGGCCCGGTGCTCCTCCGCCGGATTGCCGTAGTGCCGCGGAACCTCCCAGCCGGCCGATTCGCCGAACTCGGCTCCGGCGGCGGCATGTTCGTCTCTGAGGCGCAACGGTTTCATCGACGGGCTCCCAAGATTTCCTGAACCAGCGCGCCCGTGCGCGCGGAAAATTCATTGCGCGAGACGATCTTCGACACGCCCAGGGTCTTGGCCCGTTGCCAGGTCTCGACCTCTTCGTGGTTGGCGAAGGCCAACACCGGCACCTTGGCCAACAGTGGATCGGCCTTGAGGAACGTGAGCGCTCTGAAAGGATCCAGACCGAAGTCGTTGAGATTCATCACCACCGCATCGAGGCCGGCGGCGGCCTTCGCCGCGAAATCCTCCTGCGTGCGGGCCCGCTCCAGCTTGTAGCCCTGGGGAAGCAGGGCGTCGCGCAGCTTGGTGTAGAAGAAAATGTCGTTGATGGCCACAAGAACGGTCTTCGCTTGATCGGACATCGGGGTGTTCCAGCCTGGTTAATTCATGGAGCTGATCAACCGTCCCAACGATTTTTTCGCGAGCGCGTAATTGGGATTGAGCGTGAGCGCCCGCTTGTAGCAGTCAATCGCCTTGGACCACTCGCCCTTCCGCTCATAGACCCGTCCCAAGTTGAGGTGCGGATATTCCGGGCTCTCATACCGTTTGGCCTGCATCGCGCGCTCGAACCAGGGGATGGCGTCGTCGAATTGGCCCTTTTCGATCAGGTACGCCCCGATGTCGTTGTACGGGTTGCCGAAATCCGGGTCCTGTGAG
The DNA here is from genome assembly GCA_035457545.1 of Nitrospiraceae bacterium. Lineage (GTDB taxonomy): Bacteria > Nitrospirota > Nitrospiria > Nitrospirales > Nitrospiraceae > Nitrospira_G. The sequence goes on along the minus strand of DATIBM010000088.1, from coordinate 3,529 downwards.
ATCGCATGATGGCATTCCTCGATCGCCTCGTCGATCCGGCCCATGAAACTATAGGTCCAGCCCAGAAACGTATAGGCTTCGGCGGTCGGATAGGTCTCGATGGACTGCTTGTAGAGGCGGACGGCCTCCTCCAACTCGCCTTTCCGCTGCGACTCGAAGGCTTGCTGGAAAAGCTGCCACGCCTCGCGCTTGTCCTCTTCGCGGCCTTCGCCCTGTATCAGAAAGTCCCGAATATCCATTGTCGGCTGCTGAACGGGTCACTCGTCACTGGTCATTCGTCAATCGAAGAGAATCTATCGTTGCACGATTCACGAATGACGCATGACGAATGACGCTGTCGGTTACTCCTGCTTCAGTTTCTTCTTGATCAACTCAGCGCCGTAGCGGCCGGACAGCAACATGGAGCCGAAGGCCGGTCCCATGCGCGGCGTGCCGTTGACGGCCGCGACCGCCAGACCGATGACGAAACAGTTCGGATAGACCTCGCCGGTGCGGTTCATGACTTCTTCTTCCGATCGCGACACCCACATGGCGCCATTGCCCGGGACCGGTTGATAGAGCCGGCGCTTGTGGAGCAATTCCACGACGACGGCATCATGGCCCGTGGCATCGACCACAACCTTGCTTTCCAGCGCAATCGGATCGACGTGGATGATATCATGCCCTGCCATCTCCGCCGTCGTATTGTTGACCACGACTCCCTCCAGCACCCCCTCCTGGCGCAGGATGAGGTCCACCACCCTGGTCAGGTTCAGGACTTTGGCCCCGGCCCGGTAAGCGGCGGCGACCAGGGCGCCGGTTGCGTGTGGCGGATCGACCATGTACATGCCCTCGCATTCCTTGATCCGTTTGCAGGGCACGCCGATTTCTTCCAGGATCTCATTGGCCGGCTCGCAGATGGTGGCCTTGTTCATTAGATAGCCGCCGTGCCAGAACCCGCCGCCGAGCGCCAGCGACTGTTCGACGATCAACGTCCGAAAGCCCATCGTCGCGAGGTCATGGGCGCAGATCAGGCCGGACGGACCGGCCCCGACGATGATGACGTCGCTCTCGATGAGCTGGTCGAACTCTTTATAATATTCCCGGGCGATGTGCCGGGTAATGTCCCGCTCTCTGAGCGGCGCCGGTTTGGACTTGGCCATGTGGACCTCGTGAATCGTTAAACGTGCAACGTTAACGTGATCAGTGAGTGATGGTGATCGAATCCGACTTTTTCCGGTTCACGTCCGGCGAATCACGGCTAACGGTAAATTTCCGCTCCGGATTGTCGGAATTCTTCCGCTTTCTCCTGCATGCCGACGGCCAGGGCCTCCTGCTCTTCCAATTGTTTCTTCGCCGCATAGTCCCGCACATCCTGCGTGATCTTCATGGAGCAGAAATGCGGCCCGCACATGCTGCAAAAGTGCGCGACCTTGGCCGCCTGGTCCGGCAACGTCGCATCGTGATAGGTCCGGGCGGTGTCCGGGTCAAGGGACAGGTTGAATTGATCCTGCCAGCGGAATTCAAAGCGCGCCCGGGACAAGGCGTTGTCCCGTTCCTGGGCTCCGGGATGGCCCTTCGCCAGGTCGGCGGCATGGGCCGCGATCTTGTAGGCGATCACCCCGGCCTTCACGTCCTCCCGGTTGGGCAGCCCCAAATGTTCCTTGGGAGTCACATAGCAGAGCATGGCGCAGCCGTACCAGCCGATCATGGCGGCGCCGATGGCGGAGGTGATGTGGTCATAGCCCGGCGCGATATCGGTCGTCAGGGGGCCGAGCGTATAGAACGGCGCTTCGCCGCAGAGGTCGAGCTGCTTGGTCATGTTCTCGTGGATCAACTGCATCGGGATATGGCCGGGGCCTTCGATCATCACTTGGACGTCGTGTTTCCAGGCGATCTTGGTCAACTCGCCGAGCGTGGCAAGCTCGGCGAACTGCGCTTCGTCGTTGGCGTCCGCGATGGACCCGGGCCGGAGCCCGTCGCCGAGGCTGAAGGCGACGTCATAGGCCTTCATGATCTCACAGATCTCCTCGAAGTGGGTATAGGCAAAGTTCTCTTTGTGATGGGCCAGGCACCATTTCGCATGGATCGACCCGCCGCGGGAGACGATCCCGGTGCAGCGGGTGGCGGTGAGAGGGATGTATCGGAGCAAGACGCCCGCGTGGATCGTGAAGTAGTCCACGCCCTGCTCGGCCTGTTCGATCAGCGTATCGCGGTAGATCTCCCAGGTCAGGTCCTCGGCGCGGCCGCCGACCTTCTCCAGGGCCTGATAGATCGGGACGGTGCCGATCGGCACCGGGGAATTCCGGATGATCCACTCGCGGGTCTCATGGATGTTCTTGCCAGTCGAGAGGTCCATGACCGTGTCGGACCCCCACCGGATCGCCCAGACCATCTTCTCGACCTCCTCTTCGATCGAGGAGGCGATGGCGGAGTTGCCAATGTTGGCGTTGATCTTGACCAGGAAGTTCCGGCCGATGATCATCGGCTCGCTTTCGGGATGGTTGATGTTCGATGGAATGATTGCCCGGCCGCGCGCCACTTCGTCGCGCACGAATTCCGGGGTGATGGCGCGTGGAATCGCCGCACCCCAGGCTTGGCCCGGATGTTCAGGGAGGCCGCCCGCCCGGCCGTTCCCGTTTCCTTTTCCGTTTGCGGCGCCGTGGGTGGCCGCTTGCTCGCGCCACTGGTTTTCCCGGATCGCGATGAACTCCATTTCCGGCGTGATGAGGCCCTTCCGCGCATAGTGGAGTTGGGTCACGTTGGCTCCGGCCTTGGCTCTGAGCGGTCTCCGGATGTGTTGGAACCGCAGGGATGCGAGCTTGGGGTCCTGGGCGCGAGCCCGTCCGAATTGCGAGGTGAGGTCCGGCAGCTCTTCCACATCGCCCCGATCGAGGATCCATTGCCGGCGAAGGGGGGCTAATCCGCGCCGGACATCGATCTCGACAGTCGGGTCTGTATAGGGCCCGGAGGTATCGTACACCACCACTGTTTCCTTATGAGAAGCTTCTCCTTGCGGCGTGCGGGTCGGGGAGGTCTCGATCTCCCGCATGGGGACGCGGACGCCGGGCAATCGGCCGGCGACATAGGTTTTTCGCGACCCCGGAAGAGGCTGTGTCGTGATCGGGGGCGTGGTTCCGGCCTGAGGGGAAGAGCCTGTGGGAGTCACGAGCATGGTCATGTGAGAACCGCTCCTCTCTTGGTCGTCGCTGCAAACAAAAAAGCCGCACCAAACGAGGGTGCGGCTTGAAACCGGACAACGGTGTCGAGATGGCCGCTTCCCTACGCTGGCATTATCCAGGTCAGGTTCAGAGGGTCGCCCGGTGGTCCGGACTCTCAGCCTTTCGGCTCCCCTAGCTGTGAGACAAACGCAAGGCATCGTACACCTGCCGTTCGGAGAGTGTCAATGTTCTCCGGGGCGAACCTGATTCCCTTGCAGGTCTTCGACTCCAGGATGCAGCGCCCCGTCCGGTCCATGGGCCTATGGAGAGGCGCAACGGTAGTGCTTCTGGGTCCGTTGATTGTTGGGGGACCCGTCACGTAGAATTTA
>DATIBM010000087.1:0-3150 GCA_035457545.1 Nitrospiraceae bacterium | reverse complement strand
AGGCGCGCATCCTCCTCGGCCCGTAGAATCCGATGAAGCGTCTTGCCGAGAATCGATCTTGGCAGCTCGGTGCGGAATTCGATCTTCTTCGGGACTTTGTACGAGGCCAAATGACCTCGACAATGCACGAGAAGGTCCTCGACCAAAGCTGACTCAGTAGCTACGATGAACGCCTTGATGGATTCACCTCCATCCACGGCTCGCACTCCAATAACCGCTGCTTCCCGAACCTCGCGGTGAAGCAAGAGCACCTGTTCGATTTCAGCGGGATACACGTTCAGCCCGGACGTCGACAAGATCATGTCTTTCTTTCGATCGACAATGTAAAAGAAGCCGTCTTGATCCATGCGTGCAATGTCCCCCGTGGCGAGCCAGCCACCGGGCTTCAATGCGTGTTCCGTCTCGACGGGATTGTTCCAGTAGCCGGCCATGACTTGAGGCCCGCGCACCCAAAGTTCTCCGCTTTCACCGGTCGGCACTTCGCGCCCTGACTCGTCAACGATCATGGCCTCGGTGTTGCCAATGGGCAATCCAATGGATCGCTTGACGGAAAGGCCCCGGGGGATGTTGCAATGCGTGACGGGGGAGGCTTCGGAAAGCCCGTAGCCTTCACAGATCAGAAGCCCGGTGCGCTCTTTGAATTTTTTCATGAGGTCGTAGGGCAATGCCGCCCCGCCGCAAATCACGAATCGCGTCGATGAAAAATCGTTGGCGTCACAGTGCTCAAGAAGCTTTCGCACGAACGCCGGCACCAGCGTGACGACGGTCGGTTTCTTCTTGCGCAACAAGGTGAGAAGCACCGGAATGTTGCGGGGGTCGGGCACCAACACCATGCATCCGCCAATCCCCAGACAGATGTTCTGTGTGACCGTCATGCCGAAGACATGAAACAGCGGAAGCGCCGCGAGAAAGCTCTCCACTCGTTCGGCGGGAGAGAACCAACTGACCAGTTGCCGAATGTTCGCCGTCAGATTGCGGTGAAGCAGGATCGCCCCTTTTGAGATGCCGGTGACGCCGCCGGTGTACTGAAGCAGCGCGATATCGTCCGGCGAGACGACCGGCAGGTCTTCCGGCGCCACCGGAGCCACCTCATCCAGGACATCGTGGAAGAATCGCGTTCTATCGTCCGGCTGAATGTCGGGAGCCGGATGGTGGCCGTTCCGGTGTCGATACAGATATCTCGCGATCGTCGTCATGAAATCGGTGATCCTGGTGACGATGACCAATTCCAAATTGAGAGGTTGAATTTTCGGATACATCAGGTCGAGCACGACGATGGCGCGTGCCCCGGAGTCACGCAGCTGGTGGGAGAGTTCATATTCCGTGTACGTCGGATTGCAGGCGACGACGATGCCTCCAGCCCGCAGGATGCCAAAGTAGGCAATGACCGCCTGCGGCGAATTCGGCAGACAGAGCGCCACACGATCACCCTTGCGAATGCCCATGGCGGCAAGACCGCAGGCGAACCGCTCGACGAGGGAATGACATTCCTGATACGAGAGCGTCTTGCCGAAAAAATACAACGCCGGCCTTCGCGAGTACCGTTGCGCACTCCGGGCGAACATCGCCGTAAGCGTCTCTTGGCTGAACGAGAGTTCGCAGGGAACTCCTTCGGGATAATAGATGCGCCAAGGATGTTCGGGCATGACGTGCTCCCTTCAACTAGAGTCGCTACCATCCTCCGCGTGAGAGCCCCGGAGAGGGCTCGAACCGTTTCCCGTAGGCGGCGGACAACGCTTCCAGAGCGTGTGTGAGCTGCGTCGGCGTCATGTCCTGCCTGGCCCAAGCCAGTAATCCTCCGCGAAACGCGGGGAACCCGATGCCATAGGTCAGGGCAAAATCCACCTGCCAGGGATGGTCCACAATCTTGTCGTTCAGACAGCGCATCGCTTCGTCCACCATCGGGAGAAACAGGCGTTGATGGAGCAGGTCGTCGGAGACCGGACCGCTTGGAGAAGCATCGGCATGACGGTACTGTCGAATCAGGTCGAGGGCCTGTGGATTCTCCTTTCCCGATGCCCAAAACGTGACCGGTTTCTTGCCTGACACGAAGGTGCGCAGCAACGTGTCGCGAGATTCAATGCGTGAGCCCAGGACTGCAAGGGAGGTCAGCACGTGCATGGCGACAGGAAGGCCGACGAGATCAAGGAGCTCGAGCGGCCCCATGGGATGCCCGCTGTCCACGGCCATGCCGAAGTCTTTCGCGACCTTGTCGATGCGCCGGATCGAGATGCCCTCGGCCACCATGATCACGGCCTCGGCGAGATACCGTGCGAGAATCCTGTTCACGAGGAATCCGGGTCCGTCCCGCACCACGAGGGGAAACTTGCCGAGCCGCTTCGACACCGCGCAGGCCTGCACCAAGGCCCTGTCGGACGTGAACGGGGCGCGCACGACCTCGACCAATTGCATTTTGGCGACAGGATTGAAGAAGTGGAGTCCCACACATCGCGCAGGATAGGCGGCCTTTGCGGCGATGTCGGCCAAGGTGTAGGAGGAGGTGTTCGTCGCAAAAATCGCCTCGGGAGATGCCACGGATTCAAACTCTGCCAACACGGCTCGCTTTACGTCGAGTTGTTCAGACGCCGCCTCGATGACCAGCGGAACGGCAGAGAGATCTTTAGGATGGATCGTCGGAGTAATTCTCATCATTCGATACCGAACGTCTGAAGGAAGAATGATCCGTTTGCGGACCTGAACGGCCTGAGCCTGTTGGATTCTTCCCATCGCCGTCGCCAGGATGCCCTGGGCCACATCCCGCAGCGTGACGGTATAACCTTTTTCAGCGAGCTGACCGGCGATCTGCGAGCCCATAAGCCCTGCCCCGAGCACACCCACGCGCGTGATGGCCTCGGGCACGGCGCCGACCTTCCGCTTGACCTCTTCACCCGCCAGGAACAGACCCACCAAATGGCGGGAGACGGGGCCGGCCAACAGCTGGAGCAGCCGTGGCTTTTCGATCGCCAGCGATGCCTCCAGCACATCCCTCCCCATCCCCTGCTGCACTGCCTCGATGGCCTTCAACGGAGCAGGATAGAAATGACCGACTCGCTTGATCACCTGACCCTTCGCAAACCGGCAGACCAGCGTACGAATCCCTGGCGCGCTCAACCATCTTTGGCTCAGTCGGGGCGGCCGGCATCGAACGGC
>DATIBM010000086.1:0-6549 GCA_035457545.1 Nitrospiraceae bacterium | reverse complement strand
ATCTTGCTCGATTTCATCATGCCTCCCTTTCTGGGCGCGTTCCCTCTGTCCTGCTGTGGCCAGAGAGGAAATACGCTGTTTCGTTCTTGAAATCAACAAGGCTTCCAGGCCCCTTCCTCCGAGGCCGCCCACCTGGTCTGTGGCCATCACCGTTGTTCCACAATCGGCCGCCGCCGTACCCAGACTTTTCGGGCATTCCCCCTTCTTCTGTGCTCTTTCCGATCCCGGCCGGACCACCCTATGCTCTAGCAACGGTTTCACGGGACCGCCTCTCACCCTCGGCATACGCGAGTTCCAGGGCACGATTCAGGGAGGTTGCACATGACCCGCACCTACGTCCAGGCACTCGGGCTTCCAAGCATGATCGCCCTCAGTTCCATCCTCACCGGATGTCTGTCTACTGCGCCCGCTTCGCCCCCTCCCTCCACGGTCATCAAGGTGGTGGCCCAGCAGATTCCGGACAAGGGCACAAGGGTCATTGTCTGGGATGTGGCGAATCCTCATCGAGGAGCCACCTCGGATGCGGCGCAGGCGGCCATCTTTGAACTGTTGGCCAGGGAGATGATCGTGACGGAGCGGGCTGAGATCGAACGCCTGTTGCATGTTCAGCAATTCTCACTGACGCATGGAGCCGAGGACACGATTCTTCGAGTCGGGCGTTTGATGAATGCGCAACAGGTCGTGTTCGTGAAGCAGGAAGAGAGCCGTGTCCATCTCAGGGGAGTCGATGCCGAGAGCGGACGCATTCTTTGGACCGGAGAGGGCTGGACCGTCGCTCCTCGTTATTCTCGATACGGGCGCAGGTGGCACGACCGGTGGGACGACGAAGGCGCCAAGATCACCCACGCCATTCTCGCGGAACTATGGAAGCAGGACGACCGGTTGTTTCCGCAAACTGCCGTTTCATCGGATCTGAGCCTGTCCGCTCAGCGTTAGGTCGAGGAGGACCGAGGTCTTCCGGTCCAACTGCTAGAACGGCAGTTGAAGGCCTGCCTTGCCTCCGATCCCACCCGTCCCCAGCTTCAGGATGTCCTTCCCCAGATTGAGGCGGCCGAGCAAATCTTGAAGGATCGGATCGAAGCCGCCAAGGTTGCTCCGCACGTCACTCAGCTTCGCCTCGACCTGCTCATCAATGGCCGCCCGCAGTTGTCCTTCGAGCTTGGCGATCTGAGCCTTAGCCTGTCGACCGACCGCGTCCTTCAAGACCTGATCGAGGTCGGAATCAAGCCAGACCTCATACTGTTCCAGGGCTCCGGCGATCTTGGCGTTGACCCGAAAGGTTTTGATGTCCGCAAGCGCTCCGGCGATCGCCTCCCCGACCGGCCCGGCGCCCAGCTCTCCTCCCACGGCCATTTGCACGGACCGAACCCGCGACCCGACCGTCGCATCGATCCTCTTGCCTTCAAGCGAGGCCTTCACGTCAAGATCGGCCAGACCCTGCTTCAACGTCACCGGCGCGCCCTCCCCGCCCAGGGCCAGATGCTCGAGCCGATAGACTGCCACCTTCACCTGTGCCGTATCCCTGGGCCTGGCCCGGTTCACCCGATTGACAGTCCCGTCGAGCGTCACCGATTCCAGCCCCTTAAGCTGCTCCCCCGAAAAGGAGAAGGTCATCGGCGATCCGAGAATCGGTTGATCGGGTGTGATGTTCTTGACCGTTCCCCTGATCGTCCCGGCGGGAACTTCCACGGACGCGCGAGCGGTTCGGACCAAAAAATCCGGAAGCGGCGCCCGCTCCTTGAACCGAACATCCAGGCCCTTCCCACGAAGCGGCTTCACCACCTCCACCTCGGCCGCCTCTGCCTTGCCTTCAGTCGATCGCGAAAGCAGGGGCTCCAACCGCTGATGCCACCGAAGGGCCGTCTCGACATAACCGGCCAGTGGCCCGGCGAACAAGGCACGGGTGAGATTGGCCAGGCCCCGGCCGGAGAGAGAGTAGCGCTCCATCAGACGCTTCACATCTTCCTGCGGGGTCTTGGCAATGTCGCCGGCCCGTTGCTTGAGCGACGCCACCGTCTGTTCGAGATCGTTCTTGGCGCCAGTGAGCCGATCCAGATCGCGCTTAAGCTCCTCCTGGATCTTTTGGACTTCTGCGACACCGCCCAGGATCCCACCCAGCCCGCCTTTCCCCGAAGACTTCAGGCCTTCGATCCGTTTCTTGTACTCGTCGAGCTTGGCCCTGTCCGGCAATTCGGCGATCCGTTGTTTCCATTGCCCCTCCTCGGCTTCGACTTCCGCGCGGAGCTGGTCCGCCAGCTTCAGGGACTTCAACCCATCCAGTTCCTTCGCGAGGATCTCCTTGGGGTCTTGCAACCGGATGTCCGGCAGGGAAAACAAGTCGCCGGTCTTGGGTGGGGTACCGTCCGGCTGCTTCGACCGCTCGGTGAGGGCCCCGGATGTGGTGCGTTGCGTGTGGAACCGTACTCCGTCCAGGGCCACTTCTTCGAAGATCACCTTGCGGCGCAGCAGATTGAGCCCATCGAGCGAGCCGGCGATCCGCGCGATCTCGACGGCATTGGTCATCGGCTCGTCGGGATTGGTGACCTGGAGACGCGAGAGCGTAACCCCCAGTGGAATGAGCGTGGCATCGGCCCGGTCCAATTCGACCTTCGCGCCGATGACCGCCGTGCCAGCCTGTTCGATGAGCCGCTCCACCGCCCGGTCCACCAGCAGGAACCAGGCGGCGGCAACAAGGCCGGCCACCACTACAAAGGCGACCACACCCTGCCACCTGATCCACCTGCCCATGCTCAGCCTCCCCAGCCGGACACGGATTGGTAATAACCGTAGAGCTTGCTGGCCTGAAAGGCCTGTATGAGACGGGATCTCAGGACCCACTGCATCACATGATCGCGATATTGCCGCACGAGCAGATTCCCCATCACGACAACCGGTGCGAACAGGGCCAGCGAGACCGCGAGGCTCCCCATCACGATGGAATTGTTGAACCGTTCCAGCCGCCAGAGGGTCGAGTTATAGAGCGTGGTCCAGAGAGTTTCGAGCGCCGCCGCCGTGAGGAGAGCGAGTCCCAGGCGATGGAAGAGCGGATCAAGGGCAAAGGCCAGCGTCGAAAATAGGGCCAGACCCAACAGGAAGGATGCTAGGTTCACCCGGAGCACGAGCACGAGAAACAACACGATCAGATTATGCAGGCTCATCAGGGGCGTGAAGCCCGCGACCATGGCAAAGGCGAACCCCAGGCTGATCTGACCCGGCGCCGCATCGGAATTGAGAATCTTAAGGAACTTCGCGATTGTCTTGAGCATGGGAGTCTCTGTGAAAGATTGGTTCCCGGTCTGCGCCGACCGAATTCACATCAGATTACCTTCTCTGAGAGAGAGTGAAAAGCGAATGTCCACTTGCTGTCATTGTCCCTTCATTTCGCCATCCATGCCGATCGTCCAGCAGGCTTGATCCGATCGGTTCCACATTCACCTATGCATCAAAGCGGTGGCTTGGATTCATTCCGGCCCCGCCGCTAGAATGCCGTCACCGAGCGCGCCATTCTTTCCCGGGGAGCTTACGGCATGTCGATGCCTTCGTCCTTACCGATCGAACAGGTCCAGAGCGAATGGAGGCAACTGGCGCAACAGATCCGGACCGCCGTGTTGTTGACCCTGCGTCAAGGCAGGCCCTTTGGTTCGCACGCACCGCACATCTTCGGCGACGACTGGACCAGAGCCTATCTTCACCTGAGCGACCTGGCGCTGCACAGCCGCCACCTGCGCGACGATCCCCGCGTGGGGCTCTTTCTGTCGGAGCCGGATCAGCCAGGGAGAAATCCTCTGGCGTTGAAACGTATGAACCTGCAAGGGGATGCCTCTCCCCTGTCCGACCTCCAGCCGAGCTATGAGCGGATCAAACAGTCCTATCTCGAACGCTTTCCCCAATCGGCGATGATGTTCGGGCTGGGCGATTTTCACCTCTCGGAACTCCGCATGCACGAGGCCTATCTGATTCTTGGCTTCGGTCAGGCCTATCTCGCTGACGACCGAGCCCCGGCTCAGTGGGTGCACCAGGTGCCTGAACGCAAGCCAGGCTGACCGTCGTTCCCTGTTTCGCTCCACGCGCTCGTTTGGCTCTTTCGCAGGTCGGATGCTCCCGCCTCTTCTCCTTTCCGCTCTGCGCCGTTGATCGTCGTCCCTCCAAAGCAGGGACTCACCTACCAATGCCCGATGGCTGGCAAGCGGTCAATTTCGATACCCTGACGCAGCTTTTCAGCGGACGCCCATCGAATTGATGACTTCCTCGAACCTCTGATGTTGCGATTGGCGATAACGGTGGCGAGTTATACGGGATTGTTGACGCTGTTGGCCGTCGCCTCGCCCGGCGTCGGGCTGATCGGCGCCGTCATCACGATTGTGCCGGATGAGCTTCGAGGGTGGTCTCATGTCCCGCTGTACGGGGGTCTCGCTTGGCTGGTTATCCATTCCTTTCAAGTCCGTGGCTGGCCCACCGGCGCAGCGGGGATGGTCGGGGCATCGTTTTCGATGTTGTTCGGGCTGGGGACGGAGCTGGCTCAGATCTCGGCGCCTGGCCGAGAGCCTTCGAGCGACGATCTCTTGTTCGACGGCCTGGGCATCACCGTGGCTGCGGCGCTGGTGTCCCTGAGGGCTGTCATGTGGCGCTCGGTTGGACGGGCGGCTCTCACTCTCGGATTCCGACCAGCGGCGCTTTCTCTCGATAGGAGCGCGCGATGACTTCTCATTTTTTCCAGCGCACGGGCAAGCGCACCAACCTCCGCTGCGCGGTGTACTATTCCAACGAGCGATTCCACGCGAGCGGCAGGACGGGCAACCTCTCCCGCACGGGAGGCTGTGTCGAAGGGACCGAGCCGGTCCGGCCCGGCATGAGACTCTCCGTCCTGGTCATCCCGCCTGATCCTCACGATTCGATCTGGGTACAGGGCGCGACGGTTCGATGGTCCAGGGGAACAAGGTTCGGCGTTGAATTGACCGATCTGCCGCTGGATACGACCATGCGACTCGCTCGTCTGGTGGCCTCCCAAGTCCCGAGTCTCTGGGCCAGCCTCACAGAGACCTAACCTTCTTCGCGCAGTTGATCCGGCAGTTCGTTGGGATTGTCGCCCGGTCGGGACGGCGCCACTTCGGCCAGGAAGGCCCCGCAGCGCACGATGGCCTCGCAGATGGCGTCTGTGGCACGGCCGTGATGGATGCCATCGATAATCCCCCGCACGAGGTTGTCCCAGGTGCCGGAGGGCACCCGTTCGTTGATCCCGCGGTCGGCCAGCACCTGCACGCGCCGTTCCAACAGCGAAACCAGAATCAGGATGCCGGTGCCCGCCCTGGTGTGATGCAGACTCTGCTGATAGAAAAGCTGCTCGGCGCGCAGCCGGACTTTCTGCGCCATTCGATCTCCCGATACGACCAGGCGGATAACCGAGGGAAAACGGCCCAGCCATTCGCCAATCCCATAGGCGAGGATCACGCCCAGCAACAGCAGCCCCGCGTTGCCCGCGTGCCAGCCCCAAGGCAGCCAGGAGATCTCCACGGTCAGCAAAATCGCGAGCGTCAGCCAGGCCAGGACCAGCCCGGTCCGAAAGCCGGCCTCGCGATAGCGGGCAGAGGCGGCCACGACCATCGGCACGATCTCGCCGGAGGTGCCTGCCTCCGCCTGCTCGACCGCCCGTTTGATGCGCTCACGATCAGCATCGGTAAACATGAGCATGCGCTCGGTTCTCATAGTCAACGATCCACTCTGTTACCAACTCCCGGAGGCGCCTCCGCCGCCGGCATCGCCTCCGCCGCCGGAAAAACTGTCGCCCCCTCCAAATCCACCGCCGAATCCGCCGCTCGCTCCTCCAGGCCAGCCGCTCTCGATTCCGCCGGGAAACCAAAAGAGGTCTGAATCCCGTCGAAGTCTCCGACGGCCTCCTCCCCCGATACCAGCGCCGCTCAGGATCAGCGCGATCAACAGCAATGTGACCACGGCAGCTCCCAACCCGGCCAATAGGCTTGCGGACTGTGCGATCAAAAAGGCCAGGAGGCTGCCGAAGAAGGCCCGCGTCTGTCGACGTCCCTGACTCAGGATCAGCCCCGCCAATGTCCCGACGAGGGTGCCAAGCGCAACATACTGAAAGGTTGCCGACAGCTCGCCGGATTCCGCCGGTCGCCGAGGATGGTCCGTCGCCCGATAGGTGCCTTCGATCGTCTTGAGGATCGCCTCCACCCCGACGGTGATCCCGCCGGGAAGATCGCCTGCTTGGAAACGAGGCACGATCTCATTGCGGATGATTTGAGCGGACCGGATGTCGGTCAGCGTCCCTTCCAGCCCATACCCGACCTCGATGCGAACCTTGCGGTCCTTGATCGCCACGAGGAGCAGGGCGCCATTGTCCGCGCCCTTTTGTCCCAGCTTCCAGGTCGTGATCACCCGGTGGGCATAGGGTTCCAACGGCGCTCCCTCAAGCGACGGGAGAATGAGCACGGCCACCTGATTGCCCGTCGTCTCTTCATGAGCCTTGAGCAAGGCGGTCAGGTTGGCGGCGGCCTGCGGCGGCAGAACCGCGGCACGATCAACGATGCGACC
>DATIBM010000085.1:0-14273 GCA_035457545.1 Nitrospiraceae bacterium | reverse complement strand
GTGATGATCCCGACCGTGGGACGCACGATCTCGCACAGGCGCGTCGTCTGGCCGCGCGCGTCCACGCCCATCTCGATCACCGCGGCCTTGTGCCGGGCGGTCAGGCGCAACAGGGTCTGCGGCACGCCGATTCGGTTGTTGAGGTTGCCCTCGGTCTTGAGGGTCGTCCAGCGCGCGGCCAAGACCGCGGCCACCATGTCCTTCGTAGTCGTTTTCCCGTTGCTCCCGGTCACCGCCACCACCGGAATAGCGAACCGGTTGCGGTGGTGCGTGGCCAGTTGCTGAAACGCGAGCAGCGAATCCCGCACGCCTAAAAGGATGGCCGGCCGACGCGCGGGGCCGCGCAGGAGGGGATCGGCCGGCACTCGGTAGGAATCTTCGACCAACGCCGCCACCGCCCCCTTCCGGAAGGTCTCCGGAACGAAGGCATGGCCGTCGAACCGATCGCCCCGCAACGCGACAAAACAGTCGCCGGGTCGCACGGTCCGGGAGTCGGTCCAGAGGCGCTTGATCGCTGCCTTCGGCGCCATCGACGGGTCACCAGCCAGAAGCCTGGCGCCGACAACCTCGAGCACTTCTTCTACGGTATAGAGGGACCCTGCCATCACCTGATCCATATCTGATACCCGCACCGTGTCGCGTACCGTCCGCTGATGCCCACGCTCACACGGATTGCAGGCTGAGGATGGCCTCCCGGGCCACCTCGCGGTCGTCGAAATGGTGCTTGGTCGTGCCGATGATCTGATAGTCTTCGTGCCCCTTGCCCGCGATCACCACCATGTCTCCCGGGCGCGCCTCCCGCACTGCGGTCTTGATGGCTTCGCGGCGGTCGGCGATCACGTGGCACCGCACCTGAGGCCGATGCCGGAGCGCGTCCTTCACGCCGACTTCCACCTCTTGCAAGATGGCCTGCGGCTGTTCGGTTCGAGGGTTGTCGGAGGTCAGCACCACCACATCGCTGCGCTCCACCGCCGCCCGCCCCATCTTGGGGCGCTTCGTCCGATCCCGATCACCCCCGCATCCGAAGACCGTGATGATGCGTCCAGGCCTGAGCGCCTGGGCGGCGGACAGCAAGCGCACCAACGCATCTTCGGTGTGGGCATAATCCACGACCACGGTAAAGGGCTGTCCGGCCTCGACTCGCTCGAATCGCCCCGGCACGTTGCGGACGGAGGCGATCCCCTGGCAGACCAAATCCAGCGACAACCCTTCCTGCAAGCCCACCCCGACCGCGGCCAGCGCGTTATACACATTGTGCTCGCCGACCAATCGGCTTTCCACCTTGGCCCGCCCGTGCGGGGTCGCGACCGAAAAGGTGGTTCCTGAGGCCGAGAGCCGCACGTCCTCCGCGCGAAGATCGGCCGCCCCCTTGATCCCATAGGTCCACAGCGGCACGACGGTCGCCTTGCGGATGCGCTCGCTCCAAGGATCGTCCACGTTGACGATCGCCCGCTTGGACGGTTTTCGCTTCCCCTCGGCGAGTCCGGTAAAGAGCTTGAGCTTGGCCGAAAAGTAGTCCTCCATGTCCCGGTGGAAGTCGAGGTGGTCCTGCGTGAGGTTGGTGAAGACTGCCACGTCATATTCGCAGCCGACCGTCCGATCCAGCGCGAGCGCATGGGAGGAGACTTCCATCACGGCTGTATCCATGCCGGCCGAGACCATCCGGCTCAACAGAGCCTGGAGCTCAAGGGCCCCCGGCGTCGTGTGAGCGGCCGGCACCAGCTCTTCGCCGATCTGGTAGGCTACGGTTCCGATCAATCCGACCTTTCGTCCCGCCGATTCGAGGACCGCTTTCGTCAAATAGGTGATCGTCGTCTTCCCGTTGGTGCCGGTCACGCCCACCATCCGAAGGCGTGACGAAGGATCGCCGTGGAAGCGGCTGCCGAGGAGGCCCAGCGCCCTGCGCGAGTCCTTGACCCGGATGACGGGAACAGTCCCCGACACCTGCGGTTGTTGGACGACCAGGGCCGTGGCTCCCGCTTGCATGACCTGCGGCAAGAACTGATGGCCGTCCACCCGCTCGCCTTGGACGGCGACGAACAGGGCCCCCGGCTTCACCTGGCGTGAGTCGTCGGTGATCGCGGTCACGGACAGGGTCAGGTCGCCCCGCTGTTCCAGGATTTCCGATCGGATGACCGGCGAGTCGAGCATGTCGGCCAACGTCACCTGCACACCATCGGCTTGGGTCGTTTCGATGTCCTACTCCACGGCCATCGCGAGATTGACGGCTGAATTCGGCGTCACGCCCAGGTACGGCAACACCTGCTCGGCGATCCGGCGGAACGCCGGCGCCGCCACCGCGCCGCCCCAGGCATCCACTTGCGGCTCGTCCACCATGACGGCGATCACGATTTTCGGATCGTCGGCCGGGAGGAAGCCGACGAAGGATCCCACGACGAGCGTGGAGGAATAGGCTCCGGTCCGTGGATCGATCTTCTGGGCGGTTCCGGTCTTGCCCGCGACGCGGATGCCCGAGACCGCCGCCTTCGTCCCCGTGCCGTTGGCCACCACTTTCTCCAGCATCTCGCTCAAGGTCCGCGCCGTCTCCTGGGAGATGACCTGGCGACGTTGCTGGGGGCCCATCTCCGCCAACACCCGCCCCTTGGCGTCCCGCACCTCGGCGACGACATAGGGCTTCATCAGGACCCCGCCGTTCGCGATCGCCGAAACCGCGCTCGCCATTTGCAGGCCGGTCACCCCGATCTCCTGCCCCATGGCCATGGAGGCCAAGGTCCGCCGGCCCCACTCGCGGGGCGACTTCAGCAGGCCGGCGACTTCTCCGGGAAGATCCACGTCGGTGCGCTCGCCGAAGCCGAACCGTCTCAAATAGTCGTAGGTACGGCGCTCGCCGAGCCGCATGGCCACTTTCGCCGCCCCGATATTGCTCGACTTCTGAATCACTTCTGAAAAGCTCATCCAGCCCATTTTCTCGTGGTCATGAATCACGGTGTTCGCCACCGTCATATGCCCGTTCTCGCCGTACAGCATAGTGGTCGGCGTGATCAACTGTTCCTCCAATGCCGCCGCGGCAATGAACATCTTCATCGTGCTGCCCGGCTCGAAGACGTCGGCGATCGCCCGGTTGCGCCACCGGTCCGGCGTGAGCGATTTCACGATATTGGGATCGAACCGCGGATTCACCGCCATGCCCAGGACGGCGCCGCTGTGGGGGTCCATGACGATGGCCGTGCCGCCTTTGGCTCGCGTGCTGGTCACCGCTTCTTCGAGTTCCTTCTCCGCGATGTATTGCACGACCTCGTCGATCGTCAGGACCACGTGACGGCCGCCGTCGGGGCCCTGCTCCCGCAACCCTCGTGGGAACACCGTCCGCCCGAGCGCATCCCGCTCCAGCATCATGACCTGCTTGTCCCCGTGCAGATACCGGTCGTAGCGGCGCTCGATGCCTTCCAACCCTTCCCCGTCCATGCCGGCGAACCCGAGCACATGGGACAGCAGCGGACCCTTCGGATAGAACCGCCGCCCCTCCATCACCACCCCGACGCCCTCAAGCGACAGGGCCTTCAATCGGCGGCCCTGTTCCGGGTCCAACTTCCGGGCCAACCAGACAAACGACCGGTCCTGACGCAATTTCTTTTCCAACTCCATTTGCCGCACATTCAAGACCGGAGCGAGCCGTCTCGCCGCTCCCCGAAGATCTTCCAGCGCGGCGGGCACCCCGAACGCCGACGGCACTTCCACATTGATCGCCAGGACCTTCCCGTTCCGGTCGTAGATCGTGCCCCGCGGCCCTTCCAGCGAAACCGATTTCCAATGCTGACGGTCCGCGCGCTGGGTCAGCTCTGCGGCCTGCAGAACCTGAAGGTTGAGCAAGCGGATCAAGACGACGGCAAAGCCAGCCACGAGCCCCACCAAGGTAGCCGTCCGGCGCGCGGCGTAGGGAGGTCGCACTGGCTTCACCTAGCGCACCTCGCGCTTCGCAACACGGACCTCTTGCACGGAAGGATGCTCTGGCTGCGGCTTCGGCTCCGCGCGATACACGACGACGACCTGCCCGGGCTGGGCCGGCATCATCCCCAATTTTTCCTTCGCCAGCCGTGCGACGCGGTCCGGGGCGCTGAGCGAAGCCAGCTTCACGCTCAATTCATCCCGTTCCCGCTCGAGCAATACCTTCTGACCCTTCAACTGCTCGACGCGGTAGCCGACCCTCACCACATCGACCCGTTCCCAGACATACCCAAGCAAGAAAAGGAGTACGCCGAGAATCAACAGGGGCCTCATGTCATCCTCCGTACCAAGCTTGCTAGACCCGGCGGCTCATCGGGCGGAGCCCCTCTTCCTTGACGCCGCCGGAGAAACTCCTCCAGTGGTTTCATACCAAGCTTCGCTAGAACCGGCCGCCCCACTTGATTGCTCTTGGCGGCCCGAGAAAACACCTCCAGGCTCTCCCCCGCCTTTTCTATACCAAGCTTGCTAGACCCGGCGGCTCATCGGGCGAAGCCCCTCTTCCTTGACGCCGCCGGAGAGACACGACCGGGAACCCTCTTCCCCTATGCGGCTCGCTCGAGAACGCGCAGCTTGGCGCTCCGCGCCCGCGGATTGCGTTCCAATTCCTGCGCCGTCGCGACTTGCGGCTTCTTGGTCAAGATCTTCACGTCCGGACACGGGCCTGCCTCCCGCGAGCGAAAGGCCTGCTTGACGATCCGATCTTCTAGGGAGTGAAACGAGATCACGCACAGTCGCCCGCCGACGGTCAGCACATCGATTAATTGTGGAAGCGCCGTTTCGAGGGCCTCGAGTTCGCGGTTCACGGCGATTCTGATCGCCTGAAAGGTTCGCGTCGCAAAATGGATTCTCCCGTGCCGGGCGCGGACCGGAATCGCGCGCCGGATCACGTCGACGAGATCGAAGGTGGTGCGAAGTGGGGCTTCCTTTCTGGCGGTTACGACAGCCCGCGCAATCCGCCTCGCATACCGCTCCTCGCCATAGTGAAAAATCGTCCAGGCCAGATCGGACTCGCTCCAGCGGTTCACGACATCGGCCGCCGTTAGCGGACCCGCTTGATCCATCCTCATGTCGAGCGGCCCGTTCTCGGAGAAACTGAAGCCCCGCTCCGGTCGAGACAGTTGCGGAGTCGAGACGCCCAAGTCCAACACCGCTCCGTCTACATTCAACACACCTGCCTGAGCCAAATGCTGCTTCACGTCGCGAAAATTTCCCTGGATCAATTGCACCCGGTTTCCGAAGGAACGAAGGCGAGTCCGACTGGCCTCAAGAGCCAGGGCGTCTTGGTCAATCCCCATTAACATAGAGTCACCAGGCGCCCGAGACAACAGCCGCTCAGCCAACCCGCCGTATCCCACCGTGCAATCGAGATAACGTCCGCCGCTCCTGGGTTGCAGCCATGTAATGACTTCATCGGCAAGGACCGGAGCATGCGATTCCTCTGCATTTACCTGCTCACCATTTCCCACCACTTTCTCCCACTCGGTGGCGAAGTATACACCCATAGAATGGACAGTCAACAGATTTTTCAATGTTTCATCAAATTCTTACGGTTGCCTCCCAGACTGAAGACCGATGGGGCTAAAAGGCACGAAATCGGACCGTTTCAGAGGATACTTTCCGGCGAGGGGATGGAGGAAGTGGCAGGCCGGAAGGGGACAATTTTACGGGATCTGGGAGCAGATCGGGAGGCAAGCTTCCCAACAGCCCGTCAGGGATAGAGCTTGTAGAGCATGCGGGGGAACGGGATCGTTTCGCGCACGTGCTCGAGCCCGCAGATCCATGCCACGGCCCGTTCGATGCCCATCCCGAAGCCGGCGTGCGGCACGGAGCCGAAGCGGCGAAGGTCCAGATACCAACGGAAGGCCTCTTCCGGCAGATGATGTTCCTGAATCCGGGTCAACAGCTTGTCATGCTCATGGATACGTTGTCCTCCGCCGATGATCTCGCCATACCCCTCCGGCGCCAAGACGTCCATGCAGAGGGCCAGGTCCGGATGATCCGGATCGCTTTGCATGTAAAAGGCCTTAAGTGCAGAGGGGTAACGATGCACGATCATCGGCCGGTCTGTCTCGTTCGACAAGAGCGTCTCTTCGTCGCCCCCGAAGTCATCACCCGGTTGAATGGGATTGCCTTTCTGCTGCAGCGCCGCCACCGCTTCATGGTAGGTCATTCGCGGGAAAGGCCGCCGAATCCGCTCCAGCTTGGCCATATCGCGCTCCAGCACCTGAAGCTCAGCACGCCGGTTTTCCAGCACCCGTTCGACGATGGCGCAAATGAACTCCTCGGCCAGATCCATGACGTCCGCCAACTCCGCCCAGGCGACCTCCGGTTCCACCATCCAGAATTCCATCAAATGGCGGCGCGTCTTTGATTTCTCGGCGCGAAAGGTCGGACCAAAACAGTAGACCTTGCCGAAGGCCGCGGCCGTGGCCTCGCTGTAAAGTTGTCCGCTTTGGGTCAGATAGGCCGTCTCGTCGAAGTACTGGGTCTGGAACAGGGTGGTCGTGCCTTCGCAGGCGTTCGGGGTGAAGATCGGCGCATCCACCAAGACGAATCCACGGTCGTCGAAAAAGTTCCGGCAGGCGCGAATGATTTCATGGCGGATGCGCAGGATCGCATGTTGCCGATGGGAGCGCAGCCACAGGTGGCGATGCTCCATCAAGAACCCGGTCCCGTGTTCCTTGGGTTGAATCGGGAACGGCTCGGCCAGTTGCACCAATTCAATAGCGATCACTTCCAGTTCGTACCCTCCCGGCGCCCGCTTTTCCGCGCGCACCTTGCCCCGAACCTTCAGCGAGGACTCTTGCGTCAGCCGGGCCGACAGCGCGAACTGCTCGTCCCCCACCGCCGCCTTGCTGACCACGGCTTGGAGATCGCCCGTTCCGTCCCGCAGGGTAAGAAAGTGGAGCTTGCCGCTGTCGCGGCGGCTCCGGAGCCAACCTTGAACCGTCACCTCTTCTCCGGCATACCGGCCGATCTGTTCGATATAGGCTGTCGTCATTCGCATACACTCCTCTGGTGATTGGCTTCGGTCCATCCTCGTTCCGTGGATTCTGCCATAGCCAACGTGGCGAACCGGACGACATCCGTCGTCCGCCCTGATTGGACTCCGCGGGAAATCTGATCAACCTTGACGGATCATGGCTTCGCCAGGACAATCATGCCATGATCAGTCAACGGCCAATTCGGTCCTTCTCCTCGGCCGCCCGCTCGCCAATGATGGCTTGGCTCGTCGTCGGATCGACCATGCTCGCGACCATCGCGGCGCAGCCGGCGCACTCGGCGGGGCAGAGCCCGCGTTCGACTGACAGCCGGCCCGCCGTGATCTACTGGTGCCCAGACAGGCCGGAGGGCCAGCAAATCATCGCCAAACCCGAGGCCGGATGCAATCCATTGGTCTCGCCGGACCGGAAGGCCGCCGGAACCTCAAACCCGCCGGCCGCTCGCCCCGCGATCAAGATCGAGGACCTCGAAACGGCATCCTCTCGCTTCTTGAGCGACTACCGCGCCTTTCTCGCCTGCTGTGCCGGAGACGTGGGACAACTGGGGCAGGTGATCGACTTGGAAGAGCGAGCGTCCCATCTGTTGAGCGAGATTCAGCGATCCGGGGCGCTCAATTTGACCACCTACACCACGCCTCAATTGATCAACGGGATGATCGTCCAAGTGGCGGCCGCGCGACGGAATCTGCACGCGATCAAACAACGATTGGGCAAGATGGGGGATGCGCAGACCCAACTCGATCAACTCGGCTACGAAGAAGCCGGGACCAGAGCCCGCGTCCTGGATCAGGAACGGGAAACCCTTCAACAAGAGTTCCGCCCCTCCGGCATACCGCCACGGGCCCGCACCGGCAACGAGATTTCCGACAGTTCCCTTCCCACCCGCATCGGCCCCACGATTGAATCCTCCACCCTGCCGAACGCCTCCGGCTCCGAGATCGGCGGCGTCGTCTCTCCCTATAGCGATTCATCCAGCGTCCTTCGTCCCAAGGCCGGGCTCAACACGCAAGACAGCACACTCCCCATCAGACCGGGCCAGGACCTCCAAGACACCAGCCTCGACCCTCGCTACGGCAGTCAAATCGGCGGTGGCAACAGACCGGCTTCCTCATTGCCCTCCCGGGTGGGCGGAGAGATCGGCGACTCCACCCTCAATCGCTGACGAGCGCGGCTTGCACCGCGCTGCCCCTTCACCGCGCTCCATCATTACGTCTTGGATTTGACCGGTGGCATCGCGTGCCAGCTTTCGCCCGCATCCTCGCTCCGATACATGCCGCTGCCATTCGTGCCAAGGTAAAACACCTTCGGATCGATCGGGCTCTGCACGAGCGAGCGCACATTCAACGTCGCCAGCCCCCGGTTCAACGTCTGCCAGGTGTCACCCCCATCCTCGCTGCGCAGCACGCCAAATCGCCCGGCGATGTAGAGGACGCCCTTCCTGGTCCGATCCAGCACCATGACGGGAATGATGGGATCGGTCAGTTTCTCGCCGATCCGTTTCCACGCCGCCCCCTTGTCCACCGATTTGTAGAGGCCGTTGAGCGTGGCGGCATAGACCGTGTCCGGCTCAAAACGATCGACCTCAATCATCGTCACCCCAAGCGCGCGGCTGGACTTCACCAGCTCCGGCGGCACAAGCCCCTCGTTGGCCTTTTCCCAAATCTCGGCCCCGGAAAAGCTGCGATACACGCCGCCGCTCGTGCCCGCGTACATGATGTTCGGCCTGGTGGGGTCCAAGCAGAGCGTGACGACCATCAGTACTTCCTTCATCCCCTCCATCCGTTTGCGCCAGGTCTCGCCGCCGTCCTTCGATTCGGAGACCCCCATCGTCGTCGCGACATAGAGATGGTTGGCGTCCTGAGGGTCGAACACGAATTGATTCACCACAGAACTGATCGTCACGTCGTCCAGCCCGGCGCGTTTCGACACCCAGGTCTGCCCGCCGTTATGGCTCTTGAAGATCGCATCGCCCTTGGTGCCGGCATAGACCGTGGCCGAATAGGCGGGATCGATCGCCATCGCAATTACGCGCGAATGCGTCATCCCTCGGGAGATGTTCTCCCAGGTCTGGCCGCCGTCCCGTGTCTTGTAAATATAGTCGTTGGTCGCGACGTAGAGGATGTTCGGATTCTGCGGATGGGCGGCGATGACGACAATGGCGTCACTGCTTCCGCACCCCGCCAGCAGAAGCAGGAAGGTCAGCGCAAGGCAGGGGGCGGTTGTCCAGGGCAGGCCGCGGGATAGGTCGCGCATCAGCGGTAGTTGGTAAACTGCAAATCGATGCCGAAATCTTTCTGCTTCAAGAACGCAATCGCCGCCTGCAGCTCATCCTTGCTCTTGCTCACGATGCGGAGCTGTTCGCCTTGAATCTGAGCCTGCACTTTGAGCTTCGAGTCCTTTACGGACTTGGTGATGTCCTTGGCCTTGTCCGCGGCGATGCCGCTCTGAATCTTGACCACTTGCCGGACCGTTCCGCCCAGCGCCGGCTCGATTGCGCCATAGTTCAGGGCCTTGAGCGAGACTCCCCGCTTCACACATTTGGCTTTGATGATCTCGTTCACCGCGTTCAGCTTGTAGTCATCGTCGGAGATCACCACCAATTCTTTTTCCTTTTCCTTGAGCGTGATCTCCGTCTTAGAGTCCTTGAAGTCAAACCGCTGCTTGATTTCCTTGGTCGCCTGATCGACGACGTTCTTCATCTCCTGCATGTTTACTTCCGATACGACATCGAATGAAAATTGATCCGCCATCGCCGCCCTCCATACCAAGCTTTGCTAGAACCGGCGCCTCTGTTTCGTCTTATCGAATATGACGGCGCCGGAGAGACTCCTCCCGTGCTTTTGTCTCGCCTTTCTCCTCCTGTAGTTCATCATTCGTCAATAGTCATTCGTCAAGCGTGACAAACCCGTATGCAATCGACCCATACCTTGTTCCGCGCGATTGACGTGTGTCGATTGACGCTTGACGAGGCTTCTTCGCCCGCTCTAACAACAGCCTCCGCCACTCGGCAGTCGAAAACCGTTTCTCTCGTCCTGGTCATGAATCGCCGTCTGCACGCGACCGGCCGATCCCGCACCGGCCGTGGCCACCACCTCGCTGCTCGTGAAGGGCCGCTTCAAAACCACATAGCCGTACCACTGTCTCAAACTGTCGCCCAGGACGATCACGCCCAGGATCGCCACCGCCGCCACCAACACGGCATCCAGGTAGAGGGCAAAGGCCTGACTCCCGGCCCCCAGCGTCCCCGCCTTCGATAGGAACAGCCCAAACATCTCATAAGAGCCGGTTAATGTGATGGCCCCCACGAACAGCATCGGCGCCGCCGTCACCCAGAGGTAGCGCGACTTCCACATTTTGATCAAGACCGTGGTCCCAATGCAAAGGGCCAAGGTACCGAGCAATTGATTGGCTGCGCCGAACATCGGCCAGATGGTGGAAATACTCCCGGTCCCGATCAGATAGCCCCAGCCTCCCACCACCAGGCCGCTGCTCAGCCACACGCCGGGCCACCAGTTGATCCGCCGGAAGGGCTGGTAGAGCCGTCCGGCCATTTCTTGAATCAGATAGCGTGCCACCCGTGTGCCCGTATCGATCGTCGTCAGGATGAACAGGGCCTCGAACACCAACGCAAACTGATACCAATAGGCCATCAAGCCGGCCATGCCGGGGAGCGCCGCAAAGATCGAGGCCATCCCGACCGCCAGCGAAACGGCCCCGCCAGGCCGTCCGGCCACATCCACCTCCACCAACTGCGAGAGTTCCCGGACCCGTGACACGGGAAAGCCCATCGACGCCAATGAGTCGGCCGACAACATCGTGTTGATCGCCAGATAGTCGCCGGGGATGAGCACAGAGGCGGCGATCAGCGCCATGACCCCGACGAAGCTTTCCAGCAACATCGCGCTGTAGCCGACCGTCGCCTGGGATTCCTGCTCGATCATCTTCGGCGTGGTGCCGGAGGAGACCAGGGCATGAAAGCCCGACACCGCTCCGCAAGCGATCGTGATAAAGAGGAATGGAAAGAGGGTGCCGGGGATGATCGGCCCGCCGCCGGAGGCAAAGGCCGTCACGCGCGGCATCTCGATCGTCGGCGCCATCAGGATCACGCCAATGCCCAGGAGCAACACCACGCCAAGCTTCATAAACGTGGAGAGGTAACCGCGCGGAACCAACAACATCCATCCGGGCAGCACCGAGGCGAGAAAGCCATAGCCGGCCAGCAGCCAGACCAGCGTCGGCCGCTCGAACTCAAACAGCCATGCATAGGACGATTGCGCGACCAGGCGGCCGGACAGCACCGCCGCGATCAACAATGCCACCCCCAGCAGCGAGACCTCGGCGATACGGCCGGGGCGGAATCGCTGGAGATAAAACCCCATGAGGAAGCCGATGGGGATTGTCATCGCGATCGTAAAGGTCCCCCAGGCATTCCGATAGAGCGCATTGACGACCGCGAAGCCCAGGCCGGCGAGCGCCACCACCACGATAAAGAGGACCGCGACCGCCGTGGCCGTCCCGGTGACCAGACCCAGTTCGTCGCGGGCGATTTCCGGAAGCGACCGGCCGTTGCGTCTCATCGACGCGACCAGGATGATGAAGTCCTGGACCGCCCCCGCCAGCACCGCCCCGATGACCAACCACAGAAAGCCCGGCAAGAAGCCGAACTGCGCCGCCAGGACCGGCCCGAGCAGCGGGCCGGCTCCGGCAATGGCCGCGAAGTGATGGCCGAATAGGACGGCTCTGTTCGTGGGGTGGTAGTTGACCCCGTCGTTCAGGCGAATGGCCGGCGTGATCCGCCGATTATCGAGCTCGACCACGCGCCGCGCGATCCACCGGCCGTAGAAGCGGAAGGCCAGCACATAGATGCAGGCCGCCGCGACAACGAGCCAGAGCCCGTTGACCTTTTCATGGGGATTGACGAGGCCGGTCACGAAGGCAAGGGCGATGGCACCAAGGATGCCGACCAGGCCCCACATCAGGACGAGAAGGTGTTTCACGCGGCGCATCCTAACAATCCGCCGGTTGCTTGTAAATCAAGCGTGCCCTCGCTATCCTCATTAGCCATGGCGACGCCAAAACCCCCGCTCATTACTTCATCACCGGACATACTCGGTGGGACACCGGTCTTTGCCGGAACGCGCGTGCCGGTCCAAACGCTGATTGAATACTTGGAAGGAGGCGAGACGATCGACGACTTTCTGCAAGGGTTCCCGACCGTGACACGTGACCAGGTTATTGCATTCCTCGAAGAAGCCAAGACCCGTATGCTCGCCAAAGCCTCGTGAGAATCCTCCTCGATGAGTGCATCGACCGACGATTCGCAAAAGAACTCGAGGGACACGATGTAGTTACCTTCCCTCAAGCTGGGTGGGCGGGAATCAAGAATGGCGAGTTATTAAGACGAGCCCAAACGCAATTTGACGCCTTCGTCACCGTTGACCGCAATCTTGCCTTTCAACAGAACATCCCGCAGTTCACCCTTGCGATCATTGTGCTACAGGCTCCGACCAACCGTCTGAAAGACCTTCGCCCAATTCTCCCCAGACTTCAACAGGCTCTCCTCACAGCACCAAAGGGTGAAGTCATCTGGGTGAGTCCATAACGTGCGAGATCAGAACACCGGCTTAACGTTGACATCTGCCGCATCGTAAGAAAACGAGAAGGGTGAGCAACCTGGGCATCCCTTGTGCTCGCAGAGGCCGCAGGATGAGTGGGTGGAAGGGTGGCCTGTTGATCTCCTGTACTCGCGCAATGCGCAGACCGAAGGAGGATGGCAAGGCAACTGGCAGGGCCTCTGTGCTCGCAGAGCCCGCACGATCAGAATGTGCTCGCTCCATGCGCGCAGTAGAGCCCCTACCAGTTGCCTGACAGAGAAAAGAAATGACTGGAAGAATTATAAGGGCGGTGCCGGGGGACCCATTGCTCTGCCGATGCAACGGGTCGTGACGCGCGCAGTTAGAGATCAATCAGGCCACCCTTCCGGTGAGAAGAGAACAAACCAAGTTTGGAAGGAGGCATGTATACTTCCGGAGTCCTTCCACGCACGCAACTCAGATGGTTTTGGTCGCCACTGCTCGTACTCCTCTCGCCTGAACATGTCGCCAGAATCGTCATTTGGCATGCCATTTGACGACAAAGGCGACACATGCTAGCCTCGCCCCATGAATCCCCCGCCGGTCATCCCTCGGCTGTTGAACCTGGAGCGCCTCCTGGAGAAGAAGTCTCACTTCCTCTTGGGTCCGCGCCAAACAGGGAAGAGCTTCTTGATCGCCCAGAGCTTCAAGGGGTCCCGGGTCTACGACCTCCTGGATACGTCTGTCTACCTTGGACTCAGCCAACGTCCGCAGCGCCTGACCGAAGAACTCACTCCGAAGGATCGTATCGTCGTCATCGACGAAATCCAACGGCTGCCGGCACTGCTGAACGAAGTCCATCGCCTCATTGAGCAGCGGGGAATCCGATTTCTCCTTACTGGGTCGAGCGCCAGGAAGCTCCGCCAGGGCGGGGTGAACCTGCTGGGCGGGCGGGCCAGAACCAAATATCTGCATCCCCTCACCTATCGAGAGCTGGGCAATCACTTCGACCTGGAACGGTTTATTGCCCGCGGGGGACTACCCTCGATCTACTTTTCGGATGATCCTCCGGCGGATCTCGAAGCCTATGCCGGCTCCTACCTCCAGCAGGAAATCGTGGCGGAAGGCGCGACAAGAAATATCGCCGCCTTCAGCCGCTTCCTGAAGGTCGCGGCCTATTGCAATGCCGCCATCGTCAACTTCACGAACGTGGCCACCGATGCCCAAGTCCCCCGTACGACCGTGTACGAATACTTCGAAATCCTGAAGGATACCCTCGTCCTCTACGAACTCCCCGCCTGGCGCGAGACGAAGAAGCGCAAGCCCCTCGCTTCCTCGAAATACTACTTCTTCGACATCGGCGTCGTGGCGGCCGTTCAGGGTCGCCGCTACCGACGCGGCGCCCCGGAATTCGGCGAGGCGGTGGAAACGTATGTCATGCACGAACTGAAGAGTTACGCCGACTATGTCTCAGGGGAACCGTTGGCTTTCTGGAAAGCCAAATCGGGATTCGAGGTGGATTTCATCCTCGGCGACCATACGGCCATCGAGGTCAAGGGGCGAGAGAATGTGTCGAGCAATGACCTGAAATCGCTTATGGCCCTGGCGGAAGAACGGAAACTGAAGCGCTACCTCTGCGTCAGTCTCGAAACACGGAAGCGGCAGGTCGGCTCAGTAACGATCCTGCCGGTGAAAGAGTTTCTCAGCAATTTGTGGGAAGAGGCATACGCAT
>DATIBM010000084.1:0-4467 GCA_035457545.1 Nitrospiraceae bacterium | reverse complement strand
CCGCCGATACGCTCGTTCAACTTCATGGGCCGCTCCAGATTGACCGGGGCGCCCGGCATCAGCCGGCCAAGGGTCGTCACGGAGAGCGTCTCAGGCGAAACATCGACCGAGAAGTCACGTTCACCCCTGGATACGACGGTGAGGCAGATGCCGTTGACACTCACACTGTCACCGGTTTTCAGATCGCCCAGAACGGTTTCGGCCAGAATGGTCATGCGCGATCCGGCCAGCGTCTTCTCCATCATCGTCACGGCGCCCATTTCTTCCACAATCCCGGTGAACATCAATCTTTCCTCGTCATGATCTGCCTTACCACATAGACAAAAAGAACGAGCAGGATGACCACTCCGATGGAGGCCATCACCCCGATCACCATATCGCCTGACGAGACGTCCTTCATGCACGCATTATAATCACTTTGAGCTATTTATTCTGCATCGAGCGCCAGAATACAGCGGCAGCCGCCGCTTGAATTCCGGCAATGACGGCAAAGGCGCCGGCATAATTCATCTGCGCGATGAGCACGCCGGCCAGCAGAGGCCCGCTCGCATGGCCGATGTCGCCGATGGTCCCTTGCATCCCCATTCCGGCCCCCAGCGATTTGAAGGCGGAACTGTCGGCCACGAGCGCTGACGACGACGAGGAGACGACCGCCTCGCCGAACCCGAATCCGGCCGACAGCAGGAGCAACAGCGGGAACAGGGAGATGTGCGGTATGCACACAAAAGTGCCTGCACAGATCAACAAGCCGATGACAATCAACGGCTCCCGTCCGACGCGGTCGGAGACGCGACCCATGATCGGTTTCGACACAAACGAGGTCCCGGCCTGGAAGGTAAACAAGAGTCCGACCTCGCCCGGGTTCAATCCCGCCGAGACGCCGTACAGAGGCAGGAACGCCATGAGCGCTCCGTTGGCAATCATCTTGGCCGCGTCCGTGGCGCTGGTGATCAACACGGTCCGATTGCGCGCCACCGCGGCGAAGCCCTTCCACATTTCCGCCAGCAGCGGAGCCAGTCCTGTTTCATGCACCCTGGGGGGCGGCGGCCTCAGATGCAGCGAGTAAAAGAGCAGAATGGCGATGCAGCCGAACACTCCGGCGGTGATAAAGGCGGAGGGAAACCCGGCCGCATACGCCAGGGACCCCCCGATAAAGGGACCGAGCAACGCGCCGGCCTGAGTGCTAGCGGTGTACGTGCCGAGCGCGGCACCTCGCCGCTCGCGGTACAGATCGGCTACGGTCGCGAGCGCGCTGGGCGCAAAAATGGCGGTCGCGAGCCCGTGAAAGATCCGTAAGACCGTGAGTAGATCCAGATCGGAAATGAAGGGATAGAGGAAGGGCGGCAGGCCGAATGCCATCACACCGACGCGCAGCAACATGCGCCGCCCGTAGATATCGGAGAGGGCGCCGGAAGGCAGCTTGAGGAACACGCCGGTGAGAGTGGAGACCGAAACGATCAGTCCGATGCGTTCCGGTCCGGCGCCCAGCGATTCCGCAAATAACGCCAGAACCGGCATCCGAACCATGTTGTAGCTGATGAACGCAAACACCCCGATGGCACAGAGCAAGGCGAAGCTGCGGGAGGTCGTCATGGCGCGGCTTTCCTCGGCTCCCCGGAGGCCGGAGCACGCAAAGCGTCGAGCGCGTTTCTTAAAGAAGCCACCTCCTCCTTCGGCAGCCCGGGCGGATCGGTCGCTTCGATCAAGATCCGATCCGGTTCCCGGCGCATGATCCGGCTCAATTGATTCACCGTTTCGACTCCTTTCATGAGCTTGCGCGTCACCGTGCCGCCGACGAGCGGTCGCAGCAGCGACACGAGTCCGGATAACACGCGATTGTCCAATCGGGTATAGGCCACCATCGTCGTATCCATCGCTTCTGTGCCGTCGGCGTTCTTGACGGCATGCATCCTCAGAAGCAGCACGGCCTTGCCGGTAAGGTGCGGCAGTACCCGGCCGTCCTGTGATCCTTCCAGGTAATACAGGCGAGTGGTCTGGTCCTGATACACCAATTCGATCATGCCTTCCGCACCCTCTCCATCGTTCCCCCAATACCGGTTGGGCCCCCGGACCTCGGCCCGATAGAGCGCAAGGTCCAACCGGTTGATCAATGTGGCGGCCATGGTGGGATGATCCAACAAGAACCGGTACATCCCCTGCGGCAGGGTCGTCCGGATCGGCCCAATCTTATTGGCGGTCGTGTACTGGGACATGATCGGATGGAGACGACAGGTCCACTGCCCCTCCACTTGCTCCATGGGAAAGGTCACGCCCGCGTGCTGGGACGGCAGCCGGCAGCGGTCCGCCGCCCACGACACCGTGGCCGTACTGAGCATGGCCAGCGCCAGCGTCGGCAGAAGAGCGCCTCCGCGGCTCATGCAGGCGGTTTTTGAACGGCGATAGTAAGGTGAATCGGAAAGAGGAGACGCGCGTCATGCCGGCCCCGAGCCTGCCGTAGGAGCGTCTCCAGAGAGGGCTGGACGATCCCTTCAAAAGATACGGTTCCGTTGGTGACGACCGTGAGCGGCTTCGCCGGATCGATGAGCGCATCGTTGAGGAAAAGACTGTACCGCTGAACCCGATCCGCGGTGACCTCAATGCGATTCGGCGCGGCAATAGTGGCATCCAGCCTGGCATACTCCCGCCCTTTGATCCGGTCGTCCCGCTTGTTGACCAAATCATCCGAAAAAGCCGCGATGGGATCCGTGGCCTCCAGGCGAAGCCAGCTGAACGGCTGTAAGTGCGTCGCTTCCCGCACCATGGTGAGCCTCGTCGGATACGGATTCCGCCGTTGGAGATTCAACCAGGCAATCAAATCAGGCAACTCTTCTCGCGGAAAGTAGTGTCCGCCGGCCATCGGATGTTCCCGGTTATGCTCCCGGTAGCGATGCGGATAGCCGAGCGCCGCCAGTTCGCGTGAGATGGATCGGCTGAGCTCCACCGGCATGACCTGATCCTTGGCGCCATGGATGATATAGACCGGTGTATTGCGGAGATTCGCCAAGAACGGCATCAGGACCGCATCCAGGCCGCCCGCCATGGGCGCAATGCCTGCAAACATGGGCGCCTGATGCATCCCGATGAGCCATGCGCCGATGCCGCCGTTGGACATCCCCGTCAGAAAAATCCGATCCGGGTCGATATGATATTGCCGCTGAACCTTGCGGACCACCGCGATGACGAGATCTTCCGCCCGCCGGGTGAACCAGGCGCCGGCTGGATAAGTCGGACAGACCAGCAGATAGTCCTCGCCTAACCGGCTCTGCCAGCGCTCCAGATAGGATTCGCCGGTAAACCCTGCCCCATGGAGACAGACGACTAATCCATAGCCTTTCGTCGGTTGATACGTCAGCGGCACGGATAGCGCGTACTGATAGCTACGATCATGGACTGCGATCCGCTCATCCACCATCGTGCCCAGCGGCTGCGCGACGTAGGCCCGTCCGGTTTGCACCGCGCGTCCCACCCGCTCGATCGTGGCCTCCGGATGGGCCAGAATCACTTGCAACGTCGATTCCGCTTGCGCCGGATCCGGGTCATCGAGATACGAACCGACCAGCGACGGGAGATCGGCCTCCATTGAGACAGGGTCGGCGTAAGTCACTCCGCCTGCCAGCAGCAGGATGATGCAGATCCAGACGCCGGCGAGACAGGCTCGAGTCATAGTCGTCACAGGATGTTCCACACGTGGCTACAGTCGGCCTTCGACAACAAGGTCTGTGCCGAGGCGGCGTGCGGTGAACCTTTGGAGTTGCACCGCCTGAGCCAGGCGGCGCGGACTCGCTCCGCCGATGACGCCGGTCGACTGAAGCCCGCCCATCAGCCTGGGTGCCAGGTACAGGCGAACCTCATTGATCAGTCCCGCTCTGAGGAATGCGGCATTGAGGTCGCTGCCGCCTTCCACAATGATCTGGGTCAGCCCGCGTTGCCCCAATCGTGTGAGCAGAGGCCCTAAGCCGACCCGGTGGTTTGCCGCAGGAACGACGAGGACTTCAATGCCCTTCCGCTCCAGCCAGGCTCGCTTGGCGGCCGAGGCGGCCGACGTCGTGGCCACGAGGGTGCGGGCTTTCCGTTGCCCGGACAGGATCCTGGCGTCCGGACTGATACGAAGGCGACTGTCCAGCACGACCCTGAGCGGTTGCTTGGCCGCCAAGGCGGTCAACCGGGGCGGACGCCGCGCCGTCAATGCCGGATCATCTTTGAGCACGGTGCCGATCCCGACGAGGACGGCATCCGCTTGCGACCGGAAACGATGGACTTCCTGCCGTGATGACGGACCGGTGATCCAGCGTGATTCGCCCGTAGCGGTGGCAATCTGCCCGTCGAGCGTCATGCCGGCCTTCAGGGTCACATACGGACGTTTCGTCCTCGCCCAATGGCTATACGCCCGATTCAATTCTTCCGCCTCCGCGCGCCCGACCCCGGCCGTGACGGAGACTCCGGCGCGGCGCAACTGGGCCACTCCTT
>DATIBM010000083.1:0-18203 GCA_035457545.1 Nitrospiraceae bacterium | reverse complement strand
CCACCGCGCCGATACAGGCGAGCAACACGGCCCGCTGGAGCCAGGATTGGGCCTGGGAGCCGAGCAGGATCGCGCTGGAAATGGCGGCGGGCCCGGCCATCATCGGAATCGCCAATGGCGTGATGGCGACGTCATGTTTATCCACGCCGGCGGCAGTCTCTTCGGCCGTTTCCTGCACAGGGGACCGTTGCGCGCGCAGCATGTCCAGAGAGACCAAGAGCAGCAGCAAACCACCCGCCACCTGGAGCGCCGGGAGACTGACGCCAAGGGTCCGGAACAGCGGCTGGCCGATGAACGCAAACAGGCCCAACAGGCCGGCCGTCACCAGGCAGGCCATTCGCGCCGTCCGCACCCGATCGGGAATACTATGGCTGGCCGTCATCGCGATGAAGGCCGGCACCGCGGCCACGGGATCGACGATGACGAACAGCGTGCCGAAACAGAACAGGGCGTATTCCGTCAGGTCCATAAACGGGCCTGCCGTTGCGCCGGAGTATAGCGCGAGGTCGTGGACGATCTGGCCGTCATGCCTAGCGGCGCGTGAGGCGGATCAACTCCGCTCTGGGGTCGGGATGGGGGATGCGGTTGAGCTGCTCGTAGAGTTTCCGTTCGTCATCCGACGGCGATGACGGCACGACGATCTGCAACGTGTAAAAGAGGTCGCCGTGCCCGCCAGAGGCGGTGGGCAGGCCTTTGCCTTTGAGGCGGAGTTTGCTGTCGGCCCTGCTGCCGGCCGGCACCCGGACCTTGACCGGATCGGTCAGCGTGGGCGCCGTGACCTCGGCGCCGAGCACGGCCTCCCAGGGCCAGACTGGCAGGGTCACGTGGATGTCGCTGCCCTGCCGGCGGAAAATCGGATCCTCCTGGATATGCACGTGCAAGTACAGATCGCCCCGCTTCCCGCCGTTGAAACCTGGCTGGCCCTTCCCCGGCACCCGCACGCGCGTGCCGTCCTGCACGCCGGCCGGAATCCGGACGTCGATCGTCTTCGCCTCCAGCCGTCCGTTGGGGCCCGGCTCCATCATCTGGACGCGCTTGGTCGTGCCGTTGAGGACCTCTTGCAGCGTGAGCTGGACGACGGTTTCGGTATCCTGTCCGGGCGCCGAGCCGCGCGGGCTTCCTTGCCGGGTCGTCCGTCCACCCCGGCCGAAGAACGATTCGAAGAGATCGCTGAAATCGCCGCCTCCGCCGAATTGGTATTCGAAGCCTTCGTCCTGACGCGTGCCGCCGAAGCCGGACTCGCGGGCCTGTTGCCGGGCCTTTTCGTAGGCCTCGGCCTCCTGCCAACGATGGCCGTACTGGTCGTACTTTTTGCGCTTGTCCGGGTCGCTCAACACCTCATGCGCTTCGTTGAGTTCCTTGAACTTGCGCTCCATGTCGGTTTTCCTCGTGCCCGTGTGCAGATCGGGATGGTACTGCCGGGCCAGGCGGCGATAGGCCTTCTTGATCTCGTCGGCGCTCGCGCCGCGCGGGACGCCCAGGATGTCGTAGAAATCTCGTTGGGTCGTGGCCATAGTGGTTTGAAAATTCGGGTGATCCCCCCGCCGGGGAACGCAATTCGATCTCAATGTACGAACTCTCTCCGCTCTTTGCAAGCAAGGGCGGGGCGGGCGCAAACCCTCCGTTCGTGATGGACCGATGGGGAACTAGGCCCAGTCGGCGCGGCGGTCGTCAATGAAGAGGTGGAGTTTGTCGTGGGGCAGATAGAGCGGAATCGTCGTGCCTTCGACTGGGCAGCGGCCCGGGTGCGTGCGCATGGTCAGCCGGTGGGGGCCGATCGACAGGTGCAGGATGAGGTCGGATCCCAAGTCTTCCACCGCCTCAACACGGACTTCGATCTCGGTGGCCGGCTCGCCGCTCTTCTCGAGGCGCAGGTCCTCGGGGCGAATGCCCAAGGCCACATGAGAAATCGGCTCGATCGGAGTCGGCCCCTTCACCGGGGGAATGGCAATCGCGACGGAGTCGGTCTGAAGGATCCAGTGCGAGCCGTGATGTTGGAGCGAGCCCTCCAACAGGTTCATCGGCGGAGCCCCGATAAACCCGGCGACAAACGGATCGGCCGGCATGCTGTAGATGCGGCCGGGCGGATCGACCTGCCGGATGCGGCCTCCTTCCATCACGACGATCGTATCGCCCAGGGTCATGGCTTCGACTTGGTCATGGGTGACGTAGACCATCGTGGCGCCCAACCGCTGGTGCAACCGCTTGAGCTCGATCCGCATGGAACTGCGGAGCTTGGCGTCGAGATTGGACAACGGCTCGTCGAAGAGAAAGAGCTTCGGCTGGCGGACGATCGCCCGGCCCATCGCGACCCGTTGCCGCTGGCCCCCGGACAGATCTTTGGGTTTGCGGTCCAGCAGGGAGTGGATTTCCAGCAGTTGCGCGGCCTCCTCGATGCGCGGCTCGATCACGTTGCGCGGCTCGCCGCGCATCTTGAGCCCGAAGGCCAGGTTCTCCCGCACCGTCAGGTGGGGGTAGAGGGCGTAGTGCTGAAAGACCATCGCGATGTCCCGGTCCTTGGGGGAGAGGCCGTCGACCAACCGGTCGCCGATGAAGACCTGCCCCTCGGTCTGGGGCTCCAATCCCGCGATGATCCGGAGCACCGTTGATTTGCCGCAGCCCGACGGCCCCAACAGGATCGTGAAGCTGCCGTCCGGCACGTGCAGGGAGATGTCTTGCAAGATTGTCGTTTCCCCGAACTGTTTGGTCAGGTTGCGCAGCTCCAGATCAGCCATGGCAATACCGTCCCTTATCCCTTCACGGCTCCCGCGGAGAGTCCGCTGATGATCCAGCGTTGGAACAGGATCACGAGCAAAACCAGCGGCAACGTCGCCAGCACCGACGCGGCGGCGAGTTCCCCCCAGGGCATCGTGAACTCGCCCTGGAACAGCGCGATGCCGACCGGCAGCGTCTGCTGCTCCGGCTGCGTCAGGATCAGCAGGGCGAAGAAGAATTCGTTCCAGGCATAGACAAAAATCAGAATGGCGGCGGTGAAGATGCCCGGCGCCGCGAGCGGCAGCATGATGCGCAGCAAGGCGCCCCAGACCCCGCAGCCGTCCACGCGCGCGGCTTCTTCCAGCTCCGTCGGCAGCTCCTTGAAAAAACTGGCCAGAATCCAGATGGCCAGCGGCAGCGTGAGGGTCACGTATGGAAGCACCAGCCCCCAATGGGTATTCAGGCCGCCGATCCGTTCCAGGATCTGCCATACGGGACCTGC
Source organism: Nitrospiraceae bacterium (assembly GCA_035457545.1). GTDB lineage: Bacteria > Nitrospirota > Nitrospiria > Nitrospirales > Nitrospiraceae > Nitrospira_G. Next base: position 14,986 of record DATIBM010000083.1, on the reverse strand, counting down.
GATCGCGATTTGCGGAAACATCGAGATGCAGAGCAGCCCGCCCATGATCCAGGACCGGCCCGGCAGCTTGAGACGCGCCAAGGCGTAGGCGGCCGGGATACCAACCGCCAGCGCCACGAGGGTCGTAGAGCCCGCCACGACAATGCTGTTCAGCATGTAATCCGTGAGTTGATGGTCGAACAAGGCCGAGCGGTAAAAATGTAATCCGCCGCTCGGCCACCAGGTCGGCGGGACTGCCTCGATGTCACGCTGAGACATGAGCGACGTGAGGAGGAACCAGATGAAGGGGAATAGGCTCCCGACCACGATGCCGACGACGCCGATGGCGAGCAGTATCCGTTTCGTCATCGGGCCTCCCGTTCCAAGAGCCGCGAGCCGACCGCGCGGATGTAGACCAGCGAGAGCGACAGAATCGTCAGGAACACCAGGACGGAAATCGCCGCGCCGTAGCCCATTCGGCCCTCGGTGAAGAGGGTCTTGTAGCCGTAGAATTGCAGCACCTGCGTGGCGTCGCCGGGACCGCCCTGGGTCATTACAAAGACCAGGTCGAAGACACGGAAGGCATCCATCGTCCGAAACAGGAGGGCCAATAAGATCGCAGGCCGCAGCAGCGGCAGCGTGATGTGCCAGAACCGTTGCCACAGCGTCGCCCCGTCGATCTTCGCGGCCTCGTACAGCTCGTGGGGGATGACCTGGAGGCCGGCCAGGAGCAGCAGTCCGGCGAATGACGAAGTCTTCCAGACGTCGGCCAGGACGATGATCACGAACGCGAACCCGGGAGAGGCCAACCAGGGTACGTAGCGGGCGACCTCGTCGCCGAACAGGAGCAGATTGGCGAAGCCGTATTGATCGTTAAAGATGTAGCGCCACATTTGAGAGGCCACGACCGTGGGGATGGCCCAGGGAATCAACGCGGCCGCCCGCACCCAGCCTCGACCCCGGAACTGTTCGTGAATCACCAGCGCGATGGCGAGCCCGAGCGCGACCTCCAGTGCCGTCGACAGCAGTACGAAGCCCAGCGTGACGCCCAGGGCCTGACGGACAACCGGGTCCTGAACGAGGAGGCGAAAGTTGTCCAGCCCCACCCACTGTTGGCCCAGGGAAGGCACTGCCAGGAACACCCGCTGCAGGCTGAGCAGGAACGATTCGATCACCGGGTAGAGTGCGAAGACCAGGGTGAAGGCCAGGGCCGGCGCAATCATCCACCAGGCCTGGAGCCGGTCGAGCCATCGCGCGCGAGCCCGAGGACCGGTCTGCGGAGTCGTGGCGAGATCGATGGCCGGCTGTGTCACGTCGCGCTCCTGGTTAATGCCAGCAGCCTGGTGATCTGTTCATCGGCGGTGGTGGCCTCTTCCGCCAGGTTGACGGCTGGATAGGCGAGGGCACGGCTGAAGAACCGCTGCAGAATATGGGACACGGCGGGATAGACGGGCGTCCGGGGCCGCGGCGTCGCGGACTGCAGGACGGCCAGTTGGTTGCGCCAATGGGGATGGGCGTCGAGCAGGGCCGGATCGTCGTAGAGCGCACGCCGCGACGGCGCGATGCCGGCCGAAAGTGCGAAATGTTTCTGGATAGCCTCGCTCGACAGGAACGAGATGAACGCCCAGGCTTCCTGCTGATGCGCCGACAGGGCGCTGATGCCGAACAGCCATCCGCCAAGCGTCGCCACGCCGCGATGGTTGGCGGTGCCGGGAAGTGGCGCCACGCCCACGAGCCCGGCGATTTTGGATCGCTCCCGGTTGTTCACCACTTCCCAGGCATAGGGCCAATTGCGGTGAAAGACCGTCTGGCCCTGGACGAAGGCCGCGAGCGATTCCGGCTCTTGATAGGTGAGCAGGGCCCGCGGCGCCACACGGCCCATGAGCTGATCACGGGCGAAACGCAAGGCGGCCAGCGTCTCGGGAGCGGCCAGCGTCGAGCTCCCCTCCCGTTCGCCGACCAGCGACCCGCCGTGGCTCCCAACCAACTCCAGCATGTTGCAGACGAGACCTTCGTACTGTTTGAACTGCGCCGAATAGCCGCGCAGGGTCGGCTGGGCCGCTGCTTCTTTCCGCACGATCGCCTCCGCCTGCTCGACCAACTCGCTCCAGGTCTGCGGGGGGGCGTAGCCGTACTTGTTCAGCAGGTCGGTGCGATAGTAGAGCAGGCCAGCGTCGATCCGGCTCGGGACGCCATAGACATGGTCCTGATAGAGGCCGGTGACGATCGTGGCCGGCAAGAAGGCAGCCCGCTCCGATTCGGGGAAAAGATCATCCAACCGCAAGACCCAGCCGGCCGCGGCGAATTCCGGGACCCAGATCACATCCATGAAAAAGAGATCGACGGTGCGATCGCGGTTCTTCAGTTTCTGCGTGAGCAGGTCATGGTAGGCGGTGGAGGAATGGGGCGCGATCTCGCGGACGACCGAGATGTCGGGGTGGGCTTCTTGGAACCGCGCGATCGCCTCGTCCCAGGCCCGAGGGTGGTCCGGCTTCCAGGAGACGAACCGCAAGGTGACCCGGGAGTCCGGCAGGCCATCCGATGGATTCGCGCCGGAGCTGAGATCCGTGGTTGAGAACCAGGTGCCGAAGGCTACGGCGGCCAGGGCGACAAGGAGCAGGGGCAGCCGTCGGCGACATGCGGTGGACGCCAACCAGCCGGCGATCGACGATCGTCGAGCCACAGGACCCATAAAGTGTGGTGTAACACCGCCCGGCGGCTTATGCCAGCCCGTCCCCGGATTATTCGCGAAGGCTTTACCGGGGCGTGCACTGCACTCTTGGAGGGCACCCATGGCTCTGCAAAGGGCAATGGGTCCACGATCCCGGCTGTGGAATGGCGTCAACCGGCAATCGTGAATCGTGGGACTGCCTCCTCCGGTTGACTTGTTTCGTTTGATGTTTGGCGAATGACGGCTGACGGTTGTTCGGTTGATGTCAGCGAGGAGTGCCGGCTTTGGCGCGGGCCATCATCTTGCAATAGGAGCAGGTTTCGGCCGTGGTTGGTTGGCCGCAGGTCGGGCAGGGATGCAGGGTGGCCTGATCCTTCTCTGTCATGGACAGGCCGGTCGGTTGCAGCTTGGCCTGCCGTTCGAGGAATTTCCAGTAGAAGGATTGTTTGGTGCCGGGCGACTCGGTTTCCAACCGGTTCAGGACCTCCTTATAGAGCAGCATCTTGGAGCCCTTCGCCATCGGGCATTCTTCCACCACGTAATCGATCCCGTTCAGCAGGGCATAGGCGGCGACTTCGCGCTCGGTCAGCCGGTAGAGGGGCTTGACCTTCTTGGCAAACCCTTCGACCGAGGCGGGGAGGGTCGGGCCTTGTTTGTCGAGATACTCCTCCTGCCAGTGCAACACGTTGCCGAGCAGCCGGGCCGCTTCGTCGTCGAGATTGTGGCCGGTCGCCATGACATCGTAGTCGTGTTCAACCGCGGCGCGGTTGAATTGGTACCGTTTGATCGTGCCGCAGGTCGAGCAGGTCGGGCGGTTGATCAACTGGGACAACTCGCGGATGCCCGCGCCTTCTTCCTCCTGGGTTTGATGAATATGGAGCTTGGCGCCCAGAGGTGCCGCGTGTGTTTGATTGTAGCGCTCGACCTTCTCGCGCGAGCGGGCCGAGTATCCCGGAATGCCGAGATCGACATAGAGCGCGTCCGCCCGATAGCCCATCGTGAGGAGCATGTGCCACAGGGCCAGACTGTCCTTGCCGCCCGAGACAGCCACAAGGATGCTATCGTTCTGGCCGAACATCCGCTCGTGCTTGATCGCACGGGCCACCTGTTCATGGGCATAGCCGATAAAGCAGGGTTTGCAGAAGGCGGCATTATGCCGCGGCAGGCCGATGACGGCTTTGGTCTTGCACCTGGCGCATTTCATAGGTTGTCAGAAAATCATACGGTCATCCGGCGCGGGAAAGCAAACACCGCCAGCGCCTATGATGCGATCGAGCAGATCGGACTCGGTCTCATCGAGACCGTCTGGTCATGAGCGGCGATCGGCAAACCGTATCCTGGACTGTGAGAATTATGGATGAAGTCGATTAAGGCCCACGATCCAGAGCGTTGCGCACCTTCTGTGCCAGGGCGTTCAACGTGAAGGGCTTTTGCAGAAAGTTCATTTGCCCTCGCAGCACGCCGTGACGCACGATGGCATCGTCCGCATAGCCGGACAGGAAAAGCAGTCGAACGGCCGGTTTTACCGCGCGCACTTTCTCGCCGACTTCTCGGCCGCTCATGTCCGGCATGACGACGTCCGTCACCAGCATGTCAATTGAGGTTCCGTAGTCCCCGAAGAGCCGCAGCGCTTCCTGACCGTTCTTGGCTTCGTGAACGGTGTAGCCGTACCCACGCAATGCGGAAGCGATCAGCAGCCGCACCGCGTCGTCATCCTCGACGAGCAGAATCGTCTCCGTCCCACGCCTTGCCCCGCTGCCTTCGTGGTTCGTCACGGAGTTCATTGATGCCCTGGCGGTCAAAGCCGGAAAGTAGAGCCTGAAGGTTGCCCCTTTGCGCACCTCACTGTACACGTAGATGAAGCCGCCCGATTGCTTCACGATACCGTAGACGGTCGCCAGGCCCAGGCCTGTTCCCCTCCCTCTTGTCTTAGTCGTGAAGAACGGTTCGAAGATGTGTTCCAAGGTCTCAGGATCAATGCCGAGGCCGGTGTCGCTCACCGACAGCATGACATAGCGCCCCAGCGGCATTTCCGGGCTCGTTTGGATCATGGCTTCGTCGACTTCGACGTTGCCGGTCTCAATGGTTAACCGGCCGCCCTGCGGCATCGCGTCGCGGGCGTTAGCGGCGAGATTCATGATGACCTGTTCAATTTGGCTGGGATCAGCTCGTATCGACCACAGATCGGGAGCGGATGTAACGGTCAGCAGGACATCTTCGCCGATCAATCGCTCCAGCAGCGAGGAGATATCGCCGATCAGGTTGCTGAGGTTGACGAGGGTCGGCTGAAGCACCTGCAGGTGACTGAAGGCTAGGAGTTGGTGGGTCAATTTGGCGGCCCGTTCTCCGGCCTTCTTGATCTCTTCGAACAGTTGTCGAGAGGGTTTACTCAACCGCCTACCCTGCAAGATCAGCTCACTATAGCCGTTGATGACGCAGAGGAGATTGTTGAAATCGTGGGCAACCCCTCCCGCTAGGCGCCCAATGGCTTCCATCTTTTGTGCGGCCCGCAGCTGTTCTTCGGCCCGTTTGAGCGCGTCTTCGGCGAACCGACGCTGGCGAACGTCCCGAAAGGCCACCACCGCCCCGTACATCTCGCCATTCTCTGCGGTGATTGTGGCGGCCGAGTCGTCGATCGGTATTATCTCGCAGTTACGCGTCACCAAGAGAGAGGGTTCGGTCAGCCTGACGGTGCCTCGCAAACGGATGGCCTGGAGAACCGGATTCTCGCGCGCGATGCGAGTAGCCTCGATGACGATGGGAAACACCTCGTCGATTCTCAAGCCTCGGGCTTCTTGGAACCGCCATTGCGTGAGTATCTCGGCCACGGGGTTCATAAACGTAATTCGCCCCTCGAGATCGGTCGCGATCACGCCATCCCCGATGCTGGCCAACGTCGCCGCGTATCTCCGCTCGTTCTCCTTCAATTGACGCTCGAGGCCGTGACGGTACAACGCCATTTCGATGGCCAACATCAGGTCACGTTCATGAAACGGCTTCAGGACATAGCCGAAGGGTTCGGTCCGCTTCGCGCGGCGAAGCGTCTCCTGGTCGGAATAAGAGGTGAGGAAGACCACAGGAATATGCAACCCCCGGCGGATGAGATCGGCCGCCTGGATGCCGCCCATCCCCCCTTTCAGACGAATGTCCATCAAGATGAGGTCGGGTTTGTATTGCGTCGCGGCTTCAACGGCGCCTTCACCCGTGTCCGCGATGTCCACGATGTGAAGCCCCATCCGCGTCAAGCGTTCCTTAATCTCCTCGGCGACGAGGGTCTCGTCTTCGACGAGGAGAACGCGTAACTCATCGAGAGCCTCCGTAGGGGTGGGCATGCTATACCTCCAAGGTCAGGCGGGCCTCTGTTCCCGGCTTTCGGCGGATGAACTCGAATCGACCGTCGAGCTGTTTCGTCAGAGATCGGACCAGCCGCATGCCAAGTGAGCGTGTGCTCCGGGGCGTCTCTTCAAGCGGGAGACCGACTCCATCGTCGGTGACACTCAAAACGAGACCGGCCTCCGCTGGACCGCGCAAGTAGACCGTGATCTCACCGTGATGGCCGGATGGAAAGGCGTGCTTCAGGGCGTTGGTGATCAACTCATTGAGAATCAGGCCGCAGGGGATCGCGCGGTCGATGTTCAGGGAGACATATTCCAAGTCGAATGTCATATGAATCTTGCCCGGTGCCAGAGTGTGGGAACGCAATAGTTCGTTGCCCAGATCCCGTGCATAGGTCGCAAAGTCCACGTTGGCAAAGTCGCCGGAACGATACAGGTGTTCGTGAACCAGGGCCATCGAACGAACGCGATCCTGGCAGTCCTGTAACACCCAGAGGGATTTCTCGTCACGCATGCCGGTCGATTGCAGATAGAGCAGGCTGCCGATCACGGCCAGGTTATTCTTCACGCGGTGGTGGATCTCCCGCAGCAGCGCCTCCTTCTCGTGCAGGGACTCTACGAGCCGCTGTTGGGCATGCTTGGGTTCGGTGATGTCCCGGCAGATGATCGATGCCCCGACCACTCGGTCGATCGTATTGTGGATAGGAGAGACCATGATCGCCACGTCGATTGTTGATCCGCCCTTTCGGACGTGTTCGGTTTCAAGGTATTCTGCGTGCCCGCGTTGCCTGAGGCGATCGAGAACCGTTGTTATCTCGACCAATCTGTCAGGCGACACGACGCACGCGATGTTTTGGCCAACCGCCTCTTCAGTGGAGTAGCCGTAGAGACGCTGGGCCGCCTGATTCCAACTCAGGATCGCCCCATCCAGGGTCAGGCTATAGACGACGTCATTCGAGCTCACAATGATCGCCGCGAGATGGGTCAGCAAGCGCTGGGTCTTTCTACGTTCAGTGAGGTCAAAGCTCGTCGAGCGGGTCATCACGAAATGCCCGTTGAGATCCTTGATGGCGGTTGCGCTTAAGAGCACGGGGAGGATCGTGCCGTCTTTCCGGATCAGCTCGAATTCCAAATCCTGCACGTAGCCACGCGCCATGAACAGCGGAAATTCCTGTTCGAAGAGTCTGTGGCTGTCCGAGGTCATGATGTCGGCGATCCCCATCTTCCCAATGACATCTTCCCGCTCGTATCCCAGCCACCGCAGCTCCGTGTCGTTGATGTTCACCAAGACGCCAGCCTCATTCAGCGAGTGATACCCGCAAGGCGCATTGTTGTACAGGTCGCGAACCTCCGCCTCGGCTTGCTCGGCCTTTTTCCTCGCGTCTTCGGCGCGCTTCATTAATTGAAGTGCCTCCCTGCGCGAGGTGACAAGCGCATGGGTGCGTTCTGCAACTCGCTGCTCCAGATCGGCGTTTAAACGACGGAGATCGACTTCACTGGCCTCTGCTCGCTGAAGAGCCACGCGCAGGGCGCGGACGAGCAGGAAATTGAAAAGGCCCACCAAAAAATACAGGCCGAGTCCCGCAATGTTGGCCGTGCCGCTAACCGTGAATGAATAACGGGGTGGAACAAAGAAGTACGTGGCCAAGAGGAATCCGAGCCAGAGCGCGACGACCGACGCGCCGACGCCTCCGAACCAGGAAACCACAAGAATCGCGATGAAGAAGGTCACGAACGGCAGGTGGTCCCCAAGGACCGGATCTAACAAACCGCGAAGGCCTGTGGCGACGATGACGATGCCGACCGCGATCGCATACTGCCCCCAGGTCGTGCGCGGCCATGTGGATCGTTCGGAAGCGCTCTTCACCGAATGGTCCTCGGTTTGCCTCTCTTCCAACCGAAGAGGTGGCTATCATGCCTGAGCGAGTGCTTAGGAGCAACCTAATAAAACATTATCATTCGGACGCGTTGTACTGCGACCAGATAACTTTGAGGGGATCCAGAGAGTCCAAAATGTGCGGTGACCTCGGATTTCGAAAGCTTGTTAGAGGAGTAAAGTAGCGAGATGAAGATGTGTCGAGGAGCGTGCTAGAGAGAAGTGCCCCCGGAGATCACGGGGCGGATCTCGATGCTGTCGCTGTCGGCCACGACCTCGTCTTCGGTCATGAGGTCGCTGCCGCGGATGACCAGATGGGCTTCGACAAGCAGGTTGAGGTCGCGCAGCAGGTCTTGGACTCGCTTAGGCCCCTTGACCTCGATTTGCCGTTCGGGGTGGCTGAGGTGGACTTTCATCGACCTGATCATAGGCCGCCAAACGGAACGACGGCAAGAGGGCTACAGCTCGGCTTCGCGCAGGAACTTCGCCGCCTCCTCGGGCGAAACGGGATTGATGTAGAACCCGGTGCCCCACTCGAATCCCGCCACCTGAGTCAGTTTCGGGATGATCTCCACGTGCCAATGGTAGAAGGGACCGCTGCTCTCGTGAAGCGGGGAGGTGTGCAACATCATGTTGTAGGCGGGCCGGGCGAGCACGCGATCCATCCGCCGCAAGGTTTCGGACAGAATCGGCGCCATGAACTCGAACTGCGCCTTCTGGCTCTCTTCATAGTAAGCCGCGTGGCGCTTGGGCAGGATCCACATTTCGAACGGGAAGCGCGGCGCGTAGGGCGTGAGCGTGACGAACTCGGGATTCTCCGCCACGATGCGAGCGCCGTCGGCCAGTTCCTGCCGCACGATATCGCAATATAAACAGCGTTCCTTGTCTTCGTAATGTTGGCGGCAACCCTCCATCTCCTGCTCGGCGGCTGTGGGGACGACCGGCAGCGCGATCAATTGTGAATGGGTGTGCTCCAACGTGGCCCCCGCCGCGGAGCCGCGATTTTTGAAAATCAGGATATAGCGAAACCGCGGGTCTTTCTTCAGGTCGAGCAGCCGGTCGCGGTAGGTCCACAAGAGGTCTTCGATCTGCTTGACGGGCATTTCCGCCAACGTCTCCTGATGGCGAGGCGTTTCGATGATGACCTCATGCGCCCCGACGCCGTTCATGCGGTCGTACATGCCGAACCCCTCGCGTCCCAGTTCTCCCTCCACGTGAAGCGCCGGAAACTTGTTCGGCACGACGCGCACGCTCCAGCCCGGACTGTTCGGCTCGCTGCCCTGCGGGCGATAGGCCAGGATCTCCTTCGGGGTCAGCAACTCCTGGCCCGGGCAAAAGGGGCACAGCGACGCCGGAGAGGTCTGGGGCGGCGGGGGGGCGATGAAGTCGCGCGGCCGCACGCCGCGCTCGGTCGAAATGATCACCCACCGGCCGACAATCGGATCACGACGTAGTTCGGGCATTCTTCCTCCGCTTAATCTATGCTGAGTGCTGAGAGTTGAATGCTGAGTATTGAGGAGCGAACAAGGGCCACTCATTGAGTTCCGCTCAGCACCCAGCACTGAGCACTCAGTACTCTATCGTTAGACGCGCCACATCATAGCATCGAAATCCGACGTGGGCACTTCCAATGTCACCGGGTGCTGGTGCGGATAGCGCGCAACCTCCAGCCCTTCCCGCGTCACCAAGACACTGAAGGTGAACGATCGGCCGGCCGTCAACTCGAGTTCCCGGAAGGAGACGGCCACTTCGATGATGCGCCGCCGCGCCAATCCCTTGAGCTCCCTGGCGTATTCAAACGGCTCTCCCGGGGCGCCGCGGGTCAGGAGGAACGTACCTTCGGCCGGAGGAATGAGCGGGAACGTGACCTTGTAGACGGTGCGGTTGGTGCGGATGTCCCACTCGACGGACAGCGGAGAGTCCTGGTCCTTCAGGGCGCGGTCCGGATCCAGACGAAGAAACAACGTCTCCAGGTTGAAGCCGAAGGCGATATGGGCGAAATACCGGGCCGGGCTCCACATGGCGCCGAGCGGCGGAGCGACCCGCACGGTGCCGGCTCCGTACCACTCGAAGAAATCGGTCACCATGCCATCGAGCTTGGGCGAAATCAACGCGGTCGGCAAGGTAACCACGTCCTGATGGGCGTGAGCCGGGGCAAGCGAGACGATCGGTTGCTGCAGGTGGTCCGGAGCGATGAGGCCGGCCTTGGTCCAGACGTTCCGCAAGTGGGCCCGGAACAGCCGGTCGAATTCGAGTTTATAATCCGTTTCAAATTCGTCTCCGTACCACCAGAACCAATCGCTGCCCTCCGCCGCGTAGAGTTCTTCCCAGGCCGCCTGTCTGGCGTCGAGATCGAGCGACGGCGAGACCTCCACGAGCCGCTGCCTGGTGTGTCGCAGTAATTCCCAGCCGCGCTGATCCTCCTCATGGCCGATCCAAATCGTGAAATCGGCATTGATCCATGAGCCGGAATGCAGGTGAGGCAGCTTGGCTGGGGCGGGACAGGAGGTCAGCGCGTCGGACAGGGTCTTGGTGCGGATCTCGAAATGCCCCGGCTCGTCGGCGGCCTGTGCGGTCAGTTTGTGGTAGAGCAGCGAGAGGAACTCCTCGCCGCCGTCATGGTAATGCTCCCAGGGGTTTTCTCCGTCGAGGATAACAGGGATAAGAAGGTCTTCGCGCGGCGACTCATGCGGGATCGCGCGGAGCCGGCGGATGACGTCCTCCAGCGCGAGTTGCGGCAGGGTCCGATGGTAGCGAAATCCGAAGGCGTCGGAAAAATCCCGGTCGCGGAAAACGGCGCGGAGGCTTCGGCCCTGGTACTCGATCTCATACGGTTGATACAACATGACCGAACGATGCCAGGGGCCCTGCTGCATCTCGATCGACCGGGCGAGGATGCCTTCGTCCGTGGCGAACCAACGGAGGCCGGCCTGGTGCAGCAAGGGGACCAACTCCGGGCAGACCGAGCCCTCGGACGGCCACAGGCCCTTCGGAGGCTCTCCGAAGACGTGAGTGTGATACTCGACCGCCTTCCGAATCTGGGCTTCCGCATCCGCCGGGGCCTTCACCTGCGGCAGAGCCGGGAGGTGCGGCAGCGAGCGACGCGCGATCTCGGTATCGATCAGCAACGGCAGGATTGGGTGGTAGAACGGGCTCGTCGTGAGTTCGATTTGGCCGCGCGCCGCCAGGTTGCGATACAAGGGCACGACCTCGCGCATGACGTCGAGCTGAAGGCGCAGCACGTCGGCCTTATCTTGTTCGGAAAACCCGCGCCCCTTTTTCCGCAGTTCGGCCAGGTGGGGGAATCGATGCAGCGCGCCGTAGCCGAACCAGGCGAGGTTATGCCAGACCTGCAAATCCAGCAGGTCCTGTGTCGTAAATCGCTTGGCAAGCGGTTCGAGAGCCTGGGGGGCCACATGCAACCCGCGCTTGACCAGGAGTTCCTGGTAGCGTAGAGCGGGACGCACCATCGTGGCCCAGTTGGCCGAAAAGAAGTGACGGATCACGAAGGCGCGCTCCTCCGGAGACAACTCCGCGGCCGGTTTCCTGGCATGCTCCAGAAAGACGTCCGTGATCGCGCCGGCGGTCAGTTCCTCCAATTGTCTGAGCAGCGACGGGGTAAAGTTGAAGGTGGCGGAGATTCTGGGAAACCGGTCGAGCAGGTAGGCCATGTCGAAATAGGCCTTGGCGGCGTGGAGGCGCACCCAGGGCATGGTGGCCGATCCCGTGACCGGATCGGTATAGTAAGGTTGATGCATGTGCCACAGGAAGCACAGCGAGGCGCGTTTCATGACCCGACCTTGGTCATTGGTCGAACGGCTGCTGAGGAGTATGTCATGTGCGTGAGAGGCCCGCAATTGTTCAACCGAAGTCCGCGCGACCGATGAATCATGAACAGGTGTCGCCTTCCTTTCGGCTGTTGGCTGTGTCCCGTCTCCTCGCCTATTGGGCGCCGCCGGTCGTGTATGCGGGAATGATTTTTTTCGTCTCGGGCCTGTCTCATCCTGAGGAGGAATTGCCCTCGTTCCTCAGCGGGATCAGCGACAAGGTGTTGCACCTGGTTGAGTACGGGGGCTTGAGCCTGCTCTGCTACCGTGCCTTCAGGTGGGCGGCAGGCGAGTGGGGAGCCGCACATGCTCTATGGCTGGCGATCGTGACGGCGACGGTCTATGGATTGAGCGATGAACTTCATCAAGTTTTCGTTCCGCCCCGGGAAGCCGATCCGTGGGATCTGACGGCCGACGCGCTGGGTGCCCTACTCGGGGCCGTGGGCTGGCGGCGCATGACGGAACCGTGAGGTCTTACCAGGCATAGGCTTCAGGCGCTTGTCCTCCCGGCCCAGGGAAGAGTTCGTCGAGCCGCTTAAGGCTGTCCTGTGAAAGCGACAATGACAGGGCCCGCATCGATCCGTTCAGTTGATCGAGGGTGCGGGGACCGATGATCGGCGCGGTGACGGCCGGCTGGTGGAGGAGCCAAGCCAGGGCGACATCGGCGGGGCGCTCGCCCAATTGTGAGCAGAGCCTGTCGTAACCTTCCAATCTCGCGCGGTTGGTTTCGACTTCCTTCCGCAAGTCCTCGTCGGCGCGCCGTCCCGACGAGACAGGCTGCAAGGCGCCGGCCAGCAACCCTCTCGCTAATGGGCTCCAGGGGATGAGGCCGATGCCGTAGGCCTCGCAGGCCGGAATCACCTCCAGCTCGATCGTCCGTTCGTGCAGGTTGTACAGGCTCTGTTCCGACACGAGACCCAGGAAATGCCGCCGCGCCGCGAGTTCCTGCGCTCTTGCCAGATGCCATCCCGCGAAGTTGCTGCTGCCCACATAGAGAATCTTCCCCTCGCGAAGGAGCTGTTCCATCGCCTGCCAGATTTCCTCCCACGGACATTCCCGATCGACGTGGTGCATTTGATACAGATCGATATGGTCGGTCTTGAGCCGGCGCAGACTGTCTTCACAGGCCCTCTTGATATGGAGCGCCGAGAGCCGCGAATGATTCGGCCAGTCCTCCATGCGGCCGAAGACCTTGGTTGCCAGCACGACCTTATCGCGCCGTCCTTGACCCTGGGATAACCATCGCCCGACGATCTGCTCCGTGACGCCCTCGCCCAGCTTCCACCCGTAGACGTTGGCGGTGTCGAAAAAATTGATCCCCAGCTCCAACGCCCGATCCATGATGGCGAAGCTGTCCTGCTCGCTCGTGAGCGGGCCGAAGTTCATGGTGCCGAGGCAGAGCCGGCTGACTTTGACTCCGGCCCGGCCGAGATGTACGTACTCCATGCGCTCCTTATAGTGCCTTTTCGGCGGAATTGTCGAGAGGCGGGCGTCTGCGGCTGGCCAATCGGATGTTTTCCCGAAGTCACGTGCATATTCTGCCCGCTTAGCTATACTGGGCGGCGGTCATGACAGCGGAGGCACATGAGGCGCGTTGGCTGGTATCTGAGTTCGGCGTGGTTGATTCTGGCGGTCGGCTGCGCCGGCCTGTCGGGAGACCGCTCCGGCCACCTGCCGGTTCCGGCGCGCGCCTGTTGCAAGGCCGGCGACACGGTTGTCCGGCAGCGGGCGGTGGCGAGGACCGCAGCTTCCCTCGTCGGCGTTCGCACGGTTGAGGTGAACGGGCGTCGGATCGCCTACGACTGTGCAGGCGTGACGCGCGCTATCTACCTCAAACACGGCATCGATCTGTACGAGAACACGGACCAGAGCCAACAGGCCAACGGCGTCCGGTTGATCTATCGCCATGTGCGGCGGCACGGCCGCATCCATCACGGACCGGTCGTCCGGGCGGGCGACCTCGTGTTCTTCGACAATACCTGGGACTACAACGGGGACGGGGTGGTCAACGATCCGCTCACGCATGTGGGGGTGGTCGAGATGGTGGAAGCCGACGGCACCGTCGTGTTTATCAGCCGCGTCGCGGGCGCCGTGGAACGGTATCGCATGAACCTGGCCCATCCGCATGTCCACCGGACGGACGAGGGCCGGATCCTCAACGACTACCTTCGTCGCAAAGAGCGGCGTGATACGGACGGCACGCCCTATCTCACGGGCGAGTTGTTCGCCGCCTTCGGCACGCGCGTAGAGTCCTGATCGGATTCATCACCGATGCCGTCCCATTTGACACAGAGGCTGTTGTCCTGTATGGTGTGCCCATCACTGTCGAGACGGCCCGGCGACCGTGCGACCGTAAATATTCCGGGCCTCGTCATCGCAGCGTGTTCAGATCCTCCTCGGAGCGGACTCCTTTCTGATTCTGCCTCCTTCGATTCTCTGACCTCGTCTCATGCGATGCTCATAGCAGGGTTCTCAAGGGTGCGCCTCCGAGCGATCCGCTGATCCGCTCTTGTGCCCGCGTAGCATCCTGCCTCACTTTCACCAAGGAGTGTTCTGTGTTGACTTCTGCTTCTTCTGTTTCTACCGCTGTGCCCTGCACCTCTGACGAATCGATCGCGCCGGCCCAGCCGGCGCCGGACGGAACCGTGACGTTCCGGTCGCTCGGGCTTTCCGAAGCCCTGTTGCGGGATTTGGCCCAGGCGAAATTCACGGACCCGACGCCAATTCAAGCGAAGGCCATTCCCCCGGGGCTCGCCGGCCGCGACGTGCTCGGCTGCGCCCAGACCGGAACCGGCAAGACGGCCGCGTTCGTGATTCCCATGATCGAGCGATTGGCCGGCGGACCGGTCGGCCCGCCGCGCGGGTTGATCCTGACCCCGACCCGCGAGCTGGCCTTTCAAATTCAACGGGCGATCGGGTTGCTCGGGCGCAGCCGCCGGGTTTCCGCGACGGCCTTGGTCGGAGGCGAAGACCTCCGCATTCAGGTGCGCGGGCTGCACCAACGCCCGACGATCATCGTGGCGACGCCGGGCCGCTTGCTTGATCACATGTGGAACGGGACGGTGAACCTGGCCCATTTCACGATCGTGGTCTTGGATGAAGCGGACCGCATGCTCGACATGGGCTTCGCGCCGCAGCTCAACCAGATTCTGGATGCCTTGTCTCCGGAACGGCAGACGATGCTGTTCTCCGCGACGATGCCGGACAATCTCGACGGGTTGGCCCGGGCGGGGTTGAAGAATCCCGTGCAGGTGATGGTCAATCCGCCTGCTAAGGCGGCCCCCACGGTCACCCATGA
>DATIBM010000082.1:0-14218 GCA_035457545.1 Nitrospiraceae bacterium | reverse complement strand
ATCACCTGCAGGAATTCCTCCGGCGACCGCACCGGTTGGTTCTGGATGGAGAGGATGATATCCCCGCCCAATGTCCACGGAGTGCCTTCCACCACGATGTGCAGCGTGCCGCCCAGCAGCCCCGCTTCCGCCGCCGGGCTGCCTTCCTCCACCTGTTCGATCAGCCACCCCTTGGTCAAGGGGAGCGAGAACAGCGTCAGGATCTGGTCGGTCGGGAAGCTCCCGGTCACGCCCAACCAAGGACGCGCGACATGCCCGTTCGTCTTCAGCTCGTCGAGGACGGCCTTGGCGCGGTTGATCGGGATGGCAAAACCGATATTCTGGGCGCCAGGAATGATGGCGGTGGTAATGCCGATGACATCGCCGTTCGAGTTCATGACCGGTCCGCCGCTGTTGCCGGGGTTGATCGGCGCCGTGGTCTGAATCATGCCGTCGTCCACTCCCGCCCCCTGTCCCCGCGTGTGGCCCCATCCGCTGACGATGCCGCTGGTCAGCGTGAAGCCCAGGCCGAAGGGGCTGCCCACGACGAGCACCTTCTGGCCCACCTTGATGCGATCCGAATCTCCGAGCCGAACGGTGGCGAGCTGGCCTTTGACCGGCGCCAATTTCACCACGGCGACGTCCGTTTGCGGATCGATGCCGAGCATCTCCGCGGTCACCCGCTGCCCGTCGTAGAGCGTTGCGGTAATGGTCGAGGCGCCGGCGACCACATGGGCATTGGTTAACACCGTCCCCTCCCGGTCGAGGATGAAGCCGGCGCCGAGCCCTACGGCCAAGGAGCCGGGGACGCCCTTGTGGCGAGCGGATGAGGTGGATAGAAACACGGTCGCGGGCGCGACGCGCTCATATAGCCGGACGGTTTGATCCTCTTCGAATGCGGCCGCCAGGGAGGACTGGGTTTGGCCGGACGCGATGAGCACCGTCCACAGGAAGAGACAGTGCGTCACCCGGCGCCGGCAGTCCGCGTGCATGCGTCGTGTCATGTCGTTCTCTCCTTACGCAGCCTCCCCACTCCGGTTCCGCCGGTGGAGCGGCCGCCGAGAGGCCCGGATAGAGTGGAGGGCTCAGGCCGTGCCGCCGACCGGCGAAGCCTCCGATTGTCCTGCGGTCGCGGCGGAATCCACGATGTCCAGAAACAGGGCGCGGCTCAGCGGTTTGGTCAGCCAGGCGTAGGCGCCCAACTCGACGGCAAGCCGAGACAGATCCGTCTCGAACCCGGAGACGATAATGACGGGCCTCCGGTCGTCCTGTTCGCGCGCATGGGCCATCACCTCAAGACCGTTCAGACCCGGCATCTGAAAGTCGGTGACCACCACGTCGAAGGTCTCGGCCACGAGCCGCCTCAAGGCCTCCTCCCCATCGCAAGCCTCGCTGACCACATACCCCTCGCCGGCGAGGAGCCACGCCATCAGCGATCTGATTTCTTCGCTGTCATCCACCACCAAGATGCGCTTCCGTCTGGTCTCCATGGGTGCCTCCCTTAAGGATCGATCGGTTTCGCTCTGTCCGCGCGGTCTCCATATCGTTGCCGGACCTCCCGCCCTCGTCGCATTCGTGGGCGTCGATCCCTGACCCAGTCGGCCCGCCGCTGTCCGCGGCAACTACGGTCCGGCTGCGGCGGACCCCGCATGCGGCGGCATCTCCTGGGAGAACCGCTGGGTATCGGACGGGCCGAGATTGATCAGCAGCGGCACCTTGAGATCATCAGGCAGCAGCACAAATTTGGCATTGGTGCTGTCGTACAACTTGAAGCGCAGATAGTCCGGCGTCAGCGTCTTCGCGATCGTCTCCTGCGCCTTGGCCTGCCCGTTCGCTCGAATCTTCAGCCCCTCCGCCTCCCCTTCCGATCGGATCCGGATGGCGTCGCCCTCTCCCCTCGCCCGGCGACGGGCGATCTCGGCGTCCTTCTCGGCGATCACCAGCTCGAAATCCTTTTGTTCCTTCTCCTGCTCCTTCGCCTGTTTCCGCTCCACCGCTTCCAGCACCAGCTTGGCCAGTTCCACCTCGGCCAATGCGACGCTCGCCACCTCCAGGTGCCGGCCTTTCAACTTCTCCACGACCACCGCCTGCACCTTGCTCGCGATCTCCGCGCTTTGTTCTGGCACGTTGACCATCGGATAGTTGGACACCGCGCTCCGCACCGCCGCCAACAGTTCGGGCCGCACCACGCGGGGATAGAAGTCCGGGCCGATCTCCTGGGCGAGGAAATAGACCTCCTCCGCGATGGGCCGAATGATGATGGCGGCCCGCAGCTTGACGAGAAGATCGTCGGAGCTCAGCGCATCGACGGTCTCGATATAGCTCTGCCAGCGCACGTCGTATACGAACACGTCGTTCCACGGCGCCCGCCAATAGAGTCCGCTCTTCAAGGTCTCGGTTGTCAAACCTTCGGTGAGCGGGTACCAGCGCAGGCCCCGCTGCCCGGGATGCACCGTCGTCGCACACCCGCACAGGATCAGGAGGAGACCGCACAGCCACAGCGTCTCCAATGCCGGTTCATGGTTCCTCAATGGCTCGCCCCTCGGCCAAACCCTGGTGCCGACCGGCCAGACGTTCGTGTTCCATGGCCGCGGCACGATAGGACTCGGCCAGCAACTTCGTTCCCTGGACCCAGTCGGACGAGGGACCGAAGAGGTGTTCGTACTGGATGGCCCGCACCGTCATGTCCTCCGACTGTTTCCAGAGCCGGGCGGCCTCCTGGTGGTAGTACCGCACGATTTTCCGATGATCGAGGGAGGGGTCTCGCGACCCGAGTTCCAGTTCCTTTGCGGGAACGGCGCATCCGCCCATCAGGCAGACCTGCCAGGCGAGCAGGCTTCCCACAAACATCGCGGTACATCAGCTCATTGGCCGGCGCTCAAACCGTCAGCCCTCAAGCTCCCGCCCGTCGGCAGGGCGAGAGCCGACGCCGTACTCTTTGAGATCCGGGTCTACCCGTACGAGGTCGCAATCCCTTCTGTTCGGCAACACCACGATCTGTCCCCGCTCACGCAACCGGCGCAAGGCGGCGAACAGATCGCCTCTGGGACGACCGGGCATCAACCCGACCAGCACACTGAACGGCAACCGGGGGCGGATGGCGAGCAAAGCCAGAACCTGCCGCTCCAGGGATCGGGAGAGCGAAACAGGACCCTGTGCGTACACTCCTCCGCCAGTCATCCATCGTCTTTCCCTGGGACACATGGGGAATATCAATCGGCGGCGACGAAGGCGCGCGGTGAAGTCGGCCTGCGCGCCGCCGGTTTTGAGCGGTGCAATTGTTGATCCTGGCGCTGTCGAGCGGTTGGTGAATGGATTGGGAGAGCTAAGCCGCGGCGGGCGCAGCAAAAGTCATCTGGCGCTTTCGCACAGCCGGTTGCGCGCGCACCGCCGCTGCCTGACTCACCAAGACGCTTCGCACGGTGCGCAGGGTGCGGATTCGATCGAAATCCAGGCCACAGACTGACGCACCCATGCAGAAATCCGCGGATGGAAACCGGTGGACGGATGGCGCCGGCCAGTTGCGATAGAAACCCGTCACCCTCCGGCGGGATGTTCCATGAACGAGTCCTTCTACGCGGCTCGGGATGGTCTTATCCTGTCGTCAGACTGTCTTGCGCCGAGAGGGCTCGGCCTCCGATTCATGAAGTCGAGCCCTCCTCTCTCGCGAGCTTATCGGCGTTGGGTCTGCATCTCGGCGCTTGCGCCGTGACCCCGCCATTCGCCATAGCCCCAGATCAACGCCCCCAGCAACATCACCACGCCCACCGCGATATCATTCTGCATCGCGGGCCCTGTTTCCGCGTACCCGAGCAGGAAGGGCGCGGCAATCAGCCAGACGGCGACGACAGCCAGAATCCATGGCAGGTATTTCATAGTCTTCTCACCTCCTTCTCATGAATGACTCTTGCCATTTCCCCCCGTCGAAGCTCCCAAGGGATCGGCATCCTGTCTCTGCAACGTCCGATCGCCCTATCCGGCCGCCCCGGTTCGAGGACGATCCGCGCGCGGCTCAACCCGGTACTGAGGCGGTCCTTCCTCGCCGGACAACGGAATGGGAACGCCAAGCAGTTGGCGGCGGCGGCGTTCCTCCTGCTCCCGCTCATACGCCTCCTGAAGCGCGCGATCGGTCATGGTCAAGACAAGGTCGTATGATTCCGTTCCTTCCCGCACCTTCCGGACTTCGGCGAGCGCGATCAGCGTCCGCTCATCCTTCCACACGGTCTTCTTGACCGAAAACACATCCGGTCTCGGATCGAATTCCTCGATCCGCTCGGCAACCGGCTCCCCGTAGGACTCTTTCAGTCTGGCAAGAAGCCCCTCATGGCCCAGAGGAATGCGCTCAAGGTTGTAATGGATCGCCATCTCATGCAAGGCATTCCGATAGAACCGATATTCGATGCGCCGGAGATGACGATCGTTCGGGAGCACGGCGAAAGACCGTTGTCCGCGCTCGCCAGCCTCCACGGCCGCTCGCCCTATGTCGGAGGCGGCCGCCGCCAGGTCGTGCCGGGGCATCCCGAGTCGGACTCCCTGGAACGAACGAGGGAGCGTGCGCTTGCTCTCGGCGAGGATCTCCCCGGCGTAGCCCGCCGTGGACCAGCATCCTCCGAACAGCAGGATGGCCCCAACAACCAGCAACCCCATCATGGCTCGACGAGTCATGGCGACGCCCTCAACCTCCTTTCAGCTCTGCTGCTGACAGGCGATTCACATCGAACGATTCATACGAACCCGGGAACGGCGATCTGCACGCAGAAGTGATCATTGATCTCAAACACGTGACACTCCGGCGTCCAGGCCGAGAGGCACCGTCACGAAATAGCCCCCACAAGATGGCGGTCCCAAACCATACCCGCACCCCTCCGGTCCGGGTGAGTCCGCGTGATGCGCGAGGTCGGCTGGGAAGGGAGGACTCTGTGAAGGGCCGGGAGGTGATCGGTGGATGACCGCCGCTCCAGACAGTGGGCCCTTCACCAAGTCCATCCGGTCCAGCAGGTCATGTGATGCCATCCTGAATAACGCAGGATAGGCCGGGGTCAAGAGGCGAGGGAAAGCGGGGGAAGGAGGGCCCAATAGGCCAACGGCCCGTCTTTCCTTGGAAAGACGGGCCGTTGCGGTTGGCCTCGCAGGGGTCACCAACAGGTCAGGCCACTTTCACTTCAATGGCTTTTGGTTTGGCCTTCTCCGATTTGGGCAGGCGGAGCTTGAGCACGCCATCTTTGTATTCCGCCTTCACTTTGGCGTCATCGACCAGGTCAGGAAGCGTAAAGCTCCGGACGAACTGCCCATAGGATCGTTCGATTCGATGGAACTTGAGGTCCTTGTCCTCTCGCTCCTGTTTCCGCTCACCCTGCAACGTGAGGATGCCGTTCTCCAAGGTGACCTTCACATCTTCCTTCTTCACACCGGGTAATTCCGCCTTGATCTGGAACTCCTCATCGGTTTCGCTGATGTCCACGGACGGCGTCCAATCCGCCCGCACCATCATCTCGTTGCCGTTCGCCGTAGCGGTGGCACGGCCGAATAGACGGTTGAGCCGATTGGTCATCTCCTCCAACTCACGATAGGGATCCCAACGTACCAGATTCATCGCTGCTCCTCCTTTCTCGATAGCGGGTTCCATTCAACCTCGTGGCAGTGACGCCCGAGCCCGTCGCGTTTGTCTGGTCCCCCGCATGGACCAGAGGCGTCGCTCGGTCTTGCCGATAACAATAATTTTTTCCGGCTTTCAATCAAGGGGGGAGGCTCCAGGCTTGCCTCCCCTGGCTTGACCGGAACCTTGACTTCATGCCGCGGGCAATTATGTTGTTGATCGATCAGGCTGGAGAGCCGATCACCCGCCGTCCCGGCGGGACTTCACGGCGATCCTCCAGAAACAACCCAACCCAACAGCAAAGGAGGGACATATGCGAATCACTGCGATGCTTTGCACGCTGTCCCTGCTGATCGGCGGGGCGGCGCTGGCGATGGCGAAGCCGGCGGAAGCGGCCGGATGGCTTTCCGCATCCGAGTCGTATGCAGCGCCTTGGGTGAAAGAGATCGAAGACGAGCTCCTCAAGAAAGATTACCGGTACGTGTTTGTCAACGATCCTCGCACGCCCCAGGCATCCGTGCTGCGGCTGCTGAATCAGGCTGCCAGGGCCCTGGAGGCAAAAGACTCCGCGCTTGCGGAGAAGTTGGCGCGGGAAGCGATCGGCGTGCTGGAGGAGGGAGTGCGCAAGCATTACTTCTCCGCGTCCGATATCGAACCGATTACCAAGTTCATTCGCGAGCACACTCCCATCAAGACCAGTTAAGCGGCCTTCACGCCTGGCTGCGAGCCCGGCCCGGGCTCGCGGCCAGGCGCCCAGCGATCATCTCACATCAACGGGCACCAGCCCATTGTCCATTGAGAGGCCGTTCGGCTGCTGCCCCGCAGTGGAAAAGGCATGAGAAGAAGGGAGGCGTGGCGTCATCAAGGCAGCGGGAATGAACCGCGGAGGTAACGTCCTATGAAGAATCGTTATCGAATGTCCTCTTTACGATTGCCAGCGATCCTGCCCGTTGGGCTGGGGATCATGTGGTGCCTCACATGCGCTGGGCCGATCTGGGCTCAGACTTCGATTGACGGACGGAGCCTTCCCCAGACCACTCCCCTCCGCACCGCTGCCGTCCTTCCTGCCGCCACGGCCGTCCCGAGCCAGCCGTTCATTGCGGTGGCCAATCAGGCCAAGGCCTCGGTGGTGAACATTTCTTCGGTCCGCAAACGTGAGCGCGGGAGCGAGCGCCTTCCGTCTCCGTTCTTCGATGATCCCTTCTTTAGGCGATTCTTCGGCGACGAGTTCGAGCATCGGATGCCGGGCCCCCGCGATCGGCATGAGCAGGGGCTGGGCTCAGGAGTCATCGTCAGCGCGGACGGCTATATCATCACCAACAACCACGTGGTGGAGGAGGCCGACGACGTCACCGTCTCCCTGCCGGACAAACGCACCTTCAAGGCCAAGATTATCGGGACCGACCCGAAGACGGATTTGGCGGTCATTAAGATCGACGCCGCGAATCTACCCGTCCTGCCCTGGGGGAACGCCGCGCAGTTGCAGGTCGGAGAGATGGTGCTGGCCGTGGGAAACCCCTTCGGCTTGAGCCAGACCGTCACCATGGGCATCATCAGCGCCGTCGGGCGCGCGAACATGGGGATCGTGGACTATGAAGACTTCATCCAGACCGACGCGGCGATCAACCCCGGCAACTCCGGGGGAGCCCTGGTCAACCTGAAAGGCGAATTGATCGGCATCAACACCGCCATTTTCACCAGAAGCGGCGGCTACATGGGCATCGGGTTCGCCATCCCGAGCAACATGGCCAAAAGCGTGATGGAGAGCCTGATCGCGCATGGGAAGGTCGTCCGCGGCTGGATCGGCGTGTCGATCCAAGAGGTGACTCAGGAGTTGGCGAAGGAGTTCGGCACGGCGGAAACCACCGGGGTCCTGATCTCGGATGTCATGGACGAGAGCCCGGCCACCAAAGCCAAGCTTCAACGGGGCGATGTCATCACGGCCTATAACGGCACCGCGATCCGCGACCCGAACCACCTGCGGTCGTTGGTGGCGGAAACCAAGCCGGGCACGACGGTGAAGCTGTCGATTCTCCGCGACAAGCAACCGCAGGAGGTCAGTCTCACCATCGGCGAGTTACCCAAAGAGCTCGCCAAGGCCGGTGGGCGCGGTTCGGACACCGGGAAGGGCGAGCATGCGTTGGCCGGCATCACCGTGGAAAACGCCGCGGACGGCGCGGAGCGGTTCGGCCGCTCGAAGAAACGGGCGGGAGTGACCGTCGTCGATATCGAACCAGATAGCCCTGCCGAGAGAGCTGGCGTGCGGATGGGGGATATCATTCACGAAATCAACCGCAAGCCGGTTAGGAACGTGCAGGACTTCGAGCGCCTGACCAACCAACTACGGCCGGATTCTTCGGTGCTCGTCTTGCTGAGCCGAGGTCGGGCTACGATCTTTCTGACGATTCATCCCGATCGGTAAGCCGGTGAGGTCGCGGTCCGGGACGATGCGCCGTCACGGCGGTTGGTTGCGCCGGTGACTCCTTCGGTCAATGGCCGGGAGATGAGAAGAAAGGAAGGGGGAGGTGAACGAGACTAGCGGGGTCCAGCCCAGGTTATAAGCCCGGCGGAACCGTGCTGGTCGCCGTCATCACGGCGTCGGAATCCAGCACCCATATGTTGATGACCCAGACGGCCATGGCGATAAGCGCCACCAGCAACCATAGGAACTCCTGATCTCCGCATTGTTTCCAGAATTTCACGGTACGATCCTTCTCCCTGTAAGTCCGCCAAGCTTCTTGTTCGTTGAACCGAAATAGAGCAACAGCCGTGCCTTGTCCCAAGTAGCCGGAAAGACTTGGCTTGGCTGATTTGAACCATCCATGATCGGGCGATTTCGCACGAACCGCACCGTGCGATTTATCCGCCATCAGTGAGGCTTTCGCTTCTTCGGCGGGAGGTCGCCGCGACCGGGGCCCTTATCCGGTTGGATGGCGCCTCGCCCTGCCTCCGGTCCGAGTTTTCCGGAACCGGGCCCGATCGAAGGGCTCAACGGATTGAAGGCAGCGCCGAGATCCGGACTGCGCGGCGGGACGCGCGATTCACCCACCTCGTCATCGAAGGGCTCGACCCGCAGCTCCGGTGCCGGTCGTGGATCGCAGCGCCTGTCCCTCGTCTGCTTGCTCTTCCCCCCGTCTCCGACACACTTCATCGGCTCGGCCACAGCCTGCTGCAGCAGGAGCAGGGTCACAGCCGCAGCCACCATTCCGCCCGTGAGGCCCGCCGTCCTTCTGCCGCGCTCCGCCTCTCCCTTGCATTCGGCTCCGGAGTCACGACGCATTGGCGTCCGTCTTCACCTTCGATATCGGCGGACTGTCGTCCCGGGCCTTGATAGGTTTCGCCGGACGCCCCGGCTCCGCCGCCGGCTGTTCGTTGTCCCACAGCAGATTCTTCAGAATGATCTCCTCGGCCATGACCTGCGCGGTCGAAAATTCATCCTCGAAGACATTGGTTTCGTAATCTTGTCCGGACGCGGTTGCCAGAGAGGTCCAGGCCGACTTGCCCGGCTCTTTGATGTTGATGCTGGTCACGGTCGACAGGCCGGGCCGAATCGGTTGATGGCGAAGTTCATCCATGGGCAACCCGATCCGGACCGGCACCCGCTCGACAATGTGAATGAAATTGCCCGTTGAATTGTCGGGCGGGAGCAGCGCGAACGCGCTGCCGGTGCCGGGGACCAACCCTTCCACGACGCCGTGGAAGGTGTAACTCTTGCCGTAGAGATCAACCGACACGAGCGCGGACTGGCCCGGCTGCACGTGGCGCACCTCGGTCTCCCGCAAGTTGGCTTCGACCCAGAGGTGATCCAGCGGCACGATGGTCATGAGCTGCGAGCCGGGCGTGACCCGGTCCCCCACCTGCGCCTTGCGTTTGGCGACGTAGCCGGACACCGGCGCCCTGACCTGCTGCCGGTTATATTCAAGATAGGCGTCGATGAACTGGCTCGCGGCCAGTTCGACGGCGGGATGCTCCATCACGCTGGTCCCGCCGACCTGGGCCGTCAGCGCCTCGTATTCCGCCTGCGTTTCACGAACTTCGGACTCCAGCGCATGCATCTGATCCATGGCATTCTGCATGATTTGCTGCGAGACGGCCCCGCTGGGCGTCGCTTGGCGATAGCGCGCCAGGTCATGACGGACCAGATCCAACCGGGCCGTCCGGGCCGCCAATTTCTCCCCGAACTGCCGCCGCGTCGCGAAGAGGGCGGCGATCCGGCGGACGGTTTGGCCCAGTTCGCCCTTGGCCTTGCCCAGCGCCGCCCTGGCCAGGTGTTCCTGGAGACGAAGCACCACGTCGCCTTTGTTCACGTACTGGGTTTCCTCCACAAGCACGTGAGTAATGATGCCGGTCGCCTGGGCCTTGACGGGCACGAGGTTGCCGGTCACATAAGCGTTGTCGGTCCGCACCCAGAAACGATCGTAGGACCACCAGTAGGCGGTGTACGCCAACCCTGCCACCAAGAAGAGCACCGCCATCAAGAGGAGCCGACGGTTGCGCCTGGCGCGGATGACTTGTCGGCGGAGTTTCGGAGATTCCGGCTGATCTTGCACGTCCGTCATGTTCAACGTTCTTCCTTACAATTTGGGCTGGCGGGTGACATCCTCGTTGAAATACCCGCCTCCCAGCGACTCGATCAGGTCCACCATGGCGACCAACTGATCGCTTTCCAGTGCCCGCAACGCATACTCCTGCTCCAGTAGGGGAAACCGGTGCTTCAAGACCTCCCGGTCGTCGTCCAGTCCGCTGGTGAGCCGCACCTTCGCCAAGTGATAGTCGTCGTCCAACGAAGCCAACAGGCGGTGGTGCGATTCCAGGATCGACCGGGTGGTATGCCAGGCGCTCAAACTGTCGGCCACCTCGCGCATCGCATCGAGCAGGGTTTCGTTGTACAGCTCGACCGCTGCGTCATATTCCGCGCGCTGGGCCTTGAGTTCGCCTCGCAACCGTCCGCCCTCGAACCAGGGCAGCCGCAGGCCTGGCGCCACGCCGTAGGAAAAGCTTTGGCCGGAGAACAGGAGCTTGCCGAGCTGATCCGCCCCTTTGGTCAGGACCAGGGCGTTGAATCCCACAAACGCCGTGAGGTCGATGCTGGGCAGAAACTGCGCCTTGGCGAACTTGATCCGCCGCGCCGCGGCGTCGGCCCCATAGAGTGCCGCGGCCAGGTCCGGGCGCCGCGCCAGCAAGCCGATCGGCAGATGGTCCGGCAAGGGAATCTGCTCAGGGATGGTCACCGCGCGATGCGCGAACAGATCATGCGCTCCGTCCGGCCCCTTGCCGCTCAACCGGGCCAGCAGATGGCGTTGCACATCCAATTGATCGCGGACGCCGGCTTCCCGCTTGTTGACCGTCTCCAATTCCGCGATCGCCTGTTTGACCTTGAACCCATCATCCAACCCCAACCGGAACCGGGTCTCGGCCAGGCGGTACAGGTCACGCCTGATATCAACCATCGTCTGCACCAGCTCCAACTGTTGTTGGAGCGCCAGACCCCGGAAGTAGGCGCGGGCGACGGCCGCGGTCAGCCGCAACCGCACTTCCGCCAGCTCCGCATCCTCCGACGCCGCCTGTCCCAAGGCCGCTTCGAGGAGGGCCCGGTTCTTTCCCCAGAAATCGAACTCGTAGCGGAAGCTCAGCGGATTGATGATGCCCAGCAGAAACCGCGCGCCGGCCACTTCCCGGTTCAAGGCCGCGAACACCCCGTGCTGAGACAGCCGCTCGTGCGTGAGGGAGGCGTCCGCATCGAGAAACGGCAACAGCCGGGCCCCTTCCACGCGGACCAGCGCTTGGGCCTCACGAAGCCGGGCGTCGGCTTTCCTGAGGCTGGGATTGTCCTTGAGCGCCGTCTCCTCCAGGACATTCAGCTCCGGACTGGAGAAGCGCGTCCACCACTGATCATTGGGCCACTGTTCCCGCGAGGAGGCGAAACTGGCCACTTCGGCGACCATGTGATCCATGGACGGCGTGTCCAGAATCTCCGCCCGCTCCTTTTCCTCCTGGTACCAGGCGCAGCCGCCCGCCAGCAGAACGGCGGCCAGTCCGGCCGCCGTGAATGTTCCTGAAACAGACCGCCGACGCATCACGGTTGCTCCGCCAATTCTTCCGCCTGCCATTCCCGCAACCCCTCCGGCGACTTGTCGCTTGCGGCATGGTTCGAGCGCGCCAACCACACCAGCGCGGCCAATCCCAAACAGAGATAACTGCCCACAAGGAAAGTGTCGTTCAAGGCCAGGATGCCGGCCTCTTGCTTGACCAGCAGTTGCAGCTTCTTGTGCGCCATCTCGAAGTCGAAGCCCAACGGTTGCAGCTTGTTGATGAACTGTTGCACCGCATCGTAGGACACCGACACTCGGCCTCCCGCATGGTCCGCAAGCTGGAGTTGGTGCAGCGGGCCGCGCCGAAACAGGATGACCCCCTGCATGGTGATCCCGAACGCGCCGGCGGCGATGCGCAGGAGGTTGGCGGCTTCCGCCGCCCGCATCAGCCGGTCTCCCGTCAACCCATGCAGCGTCAACACCGTCAGGGGCGTGAAGAACGAGCCCAGGAAGATCCCTTCGACCAGCATGGGCCAGAAGATCTGATCGAACGAATGCGGATCGTCGAACAACCCGATCCAGTAATAGGTGGCGGCAAATCCCAGCAGATTCAAGCAGGCCATCAGCCGGACATCCAGGCGCGCCACCAGATGGTGCATGACGGCGATCATGGGCACGCCAAAGACGAACATCGGCAGAAACACCAGGCCGGCCAGATAGGACGAATAGCCCATCAGCAACTGGAGCTGGACAATGAACAGGGACAGCAGGCCCTGGAGGGAGAAGAAGCCCACGGTGAGGCAGATCAAGCCGATCGCCACGTTGCGCGCGGCGAACAGCCGCAGATCGATCGCCGGATGTTCTTCATCCAGCTCCCAGATGATCCAGGCCGGCACCGCCACGACGACCAGCAGCAACACCAGTTCGAGAAACCCCGAATCGAACCAATCGAAATCGTTGCCCTGGTTGAGAATCGTCTGGACGCCGCCGATGATCACCGCGAGCAACAGGAACCCGACGAAATCGAAATTGACGTAAGAGGGGACGAACCCGCGACCGTACAACAGGCCGCCGACCAGCCCGGCAATCAACAGGCCGACCGGCACGTTCAACAGGAACAGCTCGCGCCAACCCAGTTCGTCGGCGATCCATCCGCCGACCGGAAACCCGATGGTGAAGGGCAAGAGCGTATAGAAACCCCAGATGCCCAGGACGAGCGCCTTTCGCCGATCCGGATATTCCTTCAACAGCATGGCCTGGCCGATCGGCAGGGTGAGGCCTCCGGTAAATCCGAGTAGAACGCGGGCCGTGAGGAATTGCGGGATCGTGGTGCTCACCGCGCACAACAGCGACATCAGGGCATACAGCACGAAGGCCCCCACGAATACCCGATAATCGCCGAATCGGCAGGCCAACCACCGCGACACGGGAAAGGCCAGCGCGAGCGCGATCATGAAATCGGTTTGCGCCCAGGTGCCGAAGCTGGGGAGCACGCCGCCCAGGTCTCCCGACACATGAGGCAGGAAGGCGATGTAGGAGGCCGCGTTGAAGAGCACCATGGCATGGGCGATGCCGAGCAAGACATTGAACAGCGTCAATCGCCACCCGCGCAATCGCCGCGGAAAGGGTCTCGGGCTGTTCGACCAGCGCTGCATCACGTCCTGCACCATGGGCTCATCTCCGTCGTCGTGATCTTCGTGCCGCAGGGTTTTCCCACGCGGCCGGTTCCGCTCATCGGGTCACGGAGTACCCCGCCGTCTCGGCTCGGTGCTCTCGTTCGACGGCATAGGCCGGCGCGGGAGTTCCGACCGGTAGAGCCGCCGTCGCGGTGCTCGCCTTGCTCGAATGGGTTCCGTAAATGGCCAGTCCGGTGAAGACCATGCCGCCGACGAGATTGCCGAGCGTGACCGGAATTTGATTCCACAGCCACCAGGTGGAGAAGTCGATAGGGGCGCCCAGCATCATCCCGACGGGAATCAAGAACATGTTCACGACCGCGTGCTCGAATCCCTGGGAAAAGAACAGCAGCGTGGGGCCCCAGATCGCGACCATTTTCCCCGAGAAGGAGGTCGACATGAAGGCGGCCACCACGGCCAGGCTCACCATCCAGTTGCACAGCATGCCTTTGGTAAAGGCGGCCAGCAGGCCGGCGGAGCCGTGCGAGGCATAGTAGTTGGTCTTGGCTTCGGCAATGGCGATCAGCTTGATCCCCACCGCGTTGATTTGCGCGTCCCCCGCCGTGGTCAGCGCGATCGCGAACAATCCCGCATAGAGCGTGCTGCCCATGAGGTTCCCGAGGAACACAAAGCCCCAGTTGGCCAGCACCTGTCTGATCCCGGCGTTGGCCTTGCCGGCGGCCGCCGCGCAGGGGAGCAGGGCGAAGCTTCCGGTAATGATCTCCGCCCCGAGCAGGATCGCGAGCGCGAGGCCGAACGGAAACAAGATGCTTCCGACGATCCAGTACCCGGTTTCGACCGCCGCCGTCACCGCCATGCTCGTCCCGATGCCCAGGTAGGCGCCGGCCAACATGCCGCGGAGCATCAGATGCCGAGGCGGCACGTTCAGTTTGTAAACCCCGCCGGCCAGCATGCTCTCCACCACCCCTTGCGGT
>DATIBM010000081.1:0-4255 GCA_035457545.1 Nitrospiraceae bacterium | reverse complement strand
TTTCGTCTGCTCGAAACTTCACCGCGTGCCGGCGTCGCTGCCGTTGTTTATTCCCGGGCTTCCCATCCTCGTCGGCACCTTCGGAGCCATCATTCGCGTGCGGGGACCGATTCTGGAGCGGAAGGCGCTCTTTGACATCGGCATCTCGGGGCCCCTCGCCGGGTTCGTGGTGGCGCTGGTAGCGCTGGTCGCAGGTTTGCACTGGTCCCAGGTAGAAATGGGAATCAGTGCGGATAGCCCGTTTCTCGTCGGCCGGTCACTCCTCCTGGATCTGGTCATCTCGTTGGTGATCGGGGACATGCCGGCGGGGTCGAGCATCAACCTGCACCCTATGGCCGAGGCGGCCTGGTTCGGGCTCTTCGTGACCTGTCTGAATTTGATTCCGATCGGGCAGTTGGACGGAGGCCATGTGGCTTATGCGCTGTGGGGGGAACGGCAGCGGGCCATCGCCTTTGCGGCGCTCCCCATCCTCCTGCTGCTCGGGTATGTCGGCTGGCATGGATGGATTGTCTGGGTTTGTATGGCGGGCTTGCTCGGATTTTCCCATCCCTCTATCCCGCGACCGGATTCCGCGCTCGGCGCTGCCCGGACCTGGCTCGGCCGGGCGACTGTCCTGTTGTTCGTGCTCATCTTCCCTCCGTTTCCCATCATGTCGCGGTGACGCGCTGATGAGCGAGGGACCCGCCGTGAACAAGACGGCGGGCTCGCGAAGAGATTTCCAACAAAACCTTGCCCGATCGAGGCGGCGCTCCTAGCATGGAGCCATGAACGCGGCCGCACCATCAGGTCCCGCATGTCCGAAATGCCGGACGGAAGCGGACAGGCTTGCCACCGAGTGCCTGAAATGCGGGATTATCTTCGCCAAGTACCGCCCCGCCCCGCTGGTCACCGGTCGCCCGCGTGTCCGATCACGCACGGAGCCCGCGTGGTTTCAAACGGCCAGACGATGGCTGCTTGAATCGGATACGACCACCGATCCGATGACGTTCTACGGTCGTGCGCTCCTGTGGGCGGTTCTCGTTTGGTGGGGCACCCGCTTCATCGTGACGCCGCTCGAAACGAACTATACCGGCGAATCAGTCCTGCATCTGGTCAACCTGCCGTTTCATGAGGCGGGACATCTGTTGTTCATGCCCTTTGGCCGCTTCATGATGATCCTGGGCGGCAGTCTCGGACAAGTCCTGATGCCGCTCATCTGTCTCGTCGTGTTTCTCGTCCAGACCCGCGATCCGTTCGCCGCCTCGGTCGCCCTCTGGTGGACGGCGGAGAGCATTATGGACGTCGCGCCCTATATCAACGATGCGCGCGCCCTGGATCTCCTGTTACTCGGTGGGGTGACGGGCAAAGAAACGGACGGGCACGACTGGAACAATCTCCTGACCATGCTGGGCTGGCTGCAGTACGATCATCGTCTGGCCCACGCCGCCTACCATCTGGGAATTCTGCTCATGCTCGCCTCCTTGGCATGGGGCGGCCTGCTCCTGCGCCGGCACTATTGCCGCCGGCAGACGTCACGAGCCAGACCCTCCCCGGAGCCACGCGGAGGGCCATTACTTTAGCGCCGGTTCGGCATGCCGGAGGAACGCCGGGCCGAGCGGGACCAGCTGTCGTCCCATGAAGGCCTGCGTCAAACTCGCGACCGCATGATAGAAGGCCATCAACCCCACGACGATATGAAGAAACCCGGGCGACATTTCTCCGATGAGACCCAGGTGAGCGAAGACGGTGCAGGCAAAGGTGACCGTGATGACGATGTGCAGAATGCAGAGGGTGCTATTCCGATAGGCCGTCAAATAGACCATGACCAACGAAAAGGCGGCGTAGACGAAATTGATCGGCGCGAAGAGCACCATATCAAGATGGAACGAGGTGCTCGCGCTCACGAGCTTGGCGATGCACACCGTGAGCCAGAAAAACCCGTACATGGTCAGCGCGGTGCCGCCCAGTTGCTCATGGTAACGGATATCCGTGATGCCGGCCATGATTTGCACGATGCCCCCGAAGATGAGCGCGATGACCAAGGTGCCGACTTTGTTGGAGTCCGGGATCCCTCCGATTTGGGCCACGCCTAACGTCAAGGCGCCGACGGCCAAACCGAAGAGCCCGATCGCCAGGACATCGATGCGCCGATGATGCTCCACTTCGCTCATGACTGCCTCCTTGCGTTGTAGCGGTTGGGCGGGGCGAATGCCGCCAACCAGCCTTGCAAAATCGGCGCAGAGCATGCCCCAGGACTATTGAAAAGACAAGCGGGGTCCGTCAGACTGCTGCCGTTCTGTCGGGATCCGGGTCAAGGAGGACGCATGAAACACCTGACGCGATGGGAAACTGCGGTCTGTGTGTTCGGAATCACCCTTGCGTCGAGCCTCATCTGGCCCGCGGACAGCCGTCCCGAGCAGGCCCTTCCGCGCTTTTCTCTGGTGCTCGATGGTGCCGGAGTCAAAGACAATCAGACCGGTCTCATTTGGGAACAGGAGCCGGACCGCATTCATGACGTCTGGAGCGCTTCGGTCGAACGTTGTCTCACCAAGGACGTCGGTGGACAGAAGGGTTGGCGCGCCCCCTCCGTGGACGAACTCAAAACCCTCATCGACACCTCGCAACACGACCCGGCCTTGCCGGCCGGACACCCTTTTTCCAACATCAAGTCGGAGATCTATTGGACGGCCACCCCGCATCCGACCGACGACATCGTGGCCTGGCAGGTCAGTTTCTTCAGCGGCGAGCCGGTCACGGACCAGAAATCCGGCACGCGGCGCCTCTGGTGCGTGCTGGGTGAGCCCCGCAAGTAAACCCCGTCAGCGGTGGCCTCCATCCCTGAGGCCGTTCTTTCCCGATTGTCCCTGAATCACTCCGTCCGCTCTGCTCGCCCCGTTTCCAGGCGAATACTCGCCTGCCGTAGTTTTTACGCCATTTTTACTTTTTGTCGTCTACTGTAAAGGTGGAGAAGTCGAGAGGAGGCATCACGGGTGGATCTGATCTACTTGGCAATCGTAGTGATATTCGTTCTGCTTTCACACTGGCTCATTTCCGCTCTGGACCGACTGTAGGAGGTGCGTGAGCTATGAATGAGATGTATCTGCTCGGAGGAATGCTCTCGCTGGGACTGCTCGCGTATCTTCTCGTCGCGCTGTTGAAACCGGAGTGGTTCTGATGACGATCAACGGACTGGTTCAAACCGGACTCTATTTTGTCGTGCTGCTTGCGCTGGTCAAGCCGCTAGGTTGGTACATGGCGCGTGTCTATGAATGTAAGCCCTGCGGATTGGATCGTGTCCTCGGCCCGGTTGAACGGGGTCTGTACCGGTTCTGCGGGATTCATCCGGTCGACGAGATGAATTGGAAGATGTATAGCATCGCCATGCTGCTCTTCAACGCCGCCGGTCTCCTGTTTCTGTATGGATTGCAACGGCTGCAACACCTGCTGCCCCACAATCCGGCCGGCCTGGGAGTAATTTCACCGGACCTGGCTTTCAACACGGCCGCCAGCTTTGCAACCAACACCAACTGGCAGGCTTATGGAGGCGAAACCACACTGAGCTATTTGACACAGATGCTGGGTCTCACCGTGCAAAATTTTGTGTCGGCTGCCACCGGCATGGCGATTCTGGTCGCGTTGACCAGGGGATTGGCCCGTCGCAGCGCCATGACCATTGGGAATTTCTGGCAGGACCTCGTGCGCAGCACATTATACGTTCTCATGCCCCTGGCCCTGCTCCTGTCGCTGCTGTTGGTGTCCCAGGGTGTTGTGCAGACTTTCAATCCATACCAGACGGCGACGCTGATACAGCCGACCGGGTATGCCAAGCCCATCATGGATGCGAACGGCCGGCCGGTGCTGGATGAACAGGGTCAGCCGAAAACCGAGTCCGCGACGGCAACGGAGCAGGTCCTGGCGGTCGGACCGGCCGCCTCTCAGATTGCGATCAAACAACTCGGAACCAACGGCGGCGGATTCTTCAACGTGAATTCCGCGCATCCGTTTGAGAACGCCACACCACTGTCCAATTTCCTCGAGGTGTTGGCCATTCTCTTGATCCCCGCCGCGCTCTGTTACACGTTCGGAATCATGGTCGGGGATACGCGTCAGGGCTGGGCGGTTCTCGCGGCGATGACCGTTCTGCTGATCGCGTTCGTTCCCTTGGGGCTGTGGGCCGAGCAAAGTGGGAACCCGGGCTTCACGGCGATGCACATTGATCAGCATCCCGGGAGAGACCAGGCGGGCGGAAACATGGAGGGCAAGGAAACGCGATTCG
>DATIBM010000080.1:0-8129 GCA_035457545.1 Nitrospiraceae bacterium | reverse complement strand
GGCGATCCAGACACAGGCGGCCGCCACCGGGACCGTGGCCAGCAGGGATCGGCCGGCGGATCGGAGCACCGACAGCCGAGCCATTCCGCCGAGCCGCCGATTCAACAGAAAGACCAGCACGGCTCCGTTCAGCATCGACGCCAGGGCCGTCGCCAAGGCCAGGCCCGCATGTTCAAGCGGTCCCATCAACAACCGGGAAAAGAGCACATTGGCCACGACCGCCACGGCCGCCGTGACAGCCGGCGTGGCTGTGTCCTTGAGCGAATAGAAGGCCGCGACAATGATCCGCACGCCAGCGAAGGCCCACAGCCCCACCGCATAACAGAGCACCGCCGCCGCGGTGGCCACCGTATCCGCCGGTCGGAATGTCCCATGCTCGAAAAACAAATGGACGATCGGCTCGCGCAAGAGGATCAAGCCGACCATGGCCGGTATGATGATGAACAGGATCAACCGCAATCCGAAGTCCATCGTGCCCCGCAAGTCGTCCAAGGCTCCTTTGGCCGCCTGCGCCGAAAGCGTCGGCAGGATCGCCGTGGCCAGCGCGACGCCGAAAATCCCCAGCGGAAACTGGATCAACCGCATGCCATAAAACAGGTAGGTCGGCCCTCCGTGGAAAAACGACGCCAGGATTGTGCTGACCGTGATGTTGATCTGCGTGACAGACAATCCCAGCAGCGAGGGCACCATGAGCCAGCCGATCTTGCGCACCCCTGGATGTCCCGGATCAAGCCGCCACCCGAACAACATGCCGCGCCGCCGCAGCCCCGGAATCTGCATCGCGAACTGCGCCGCCCCGCCGGCCACGACGCCGGCCGCCACGCCTACAATCGGCTCCTCCAGGAGCGGGGACAGAAACAGCGCGCAGGCGATGATGACGATGTTGAAAAACACCGGCGAGAACGCGGGAGCGGCGAACGCCCGCAGGGAATTGAGGATGCCCATCGCGAGCGCCGCCAGACTGATAAAGATCAAATACGGAAACATCAGGCGCGTCAGGAGCGTGGTCAAGGCCAGTGAGGTCGGATCGTCACGAAAACCCGGCGCGATCAGCCAGACCAGCGCGGGAGAGGCCGCGACGCCGGCCATCGTCACGGCCGTCACCAACGTCAGCAAGGTCGTAAAGGCCGCGCTCGCCAATTCCCAGGCGTCTCGCTTGGATTTCAGCGAGTGATATTCCGTGAAGACGGGAATGAAGGCGGACGACATGCTCCCTTCCGCAAAGAGCTCTCGGAGCAGATTGGGGATGCGGTACGCCACAAAGAAGGCATCGGCGGCGGGGGTCGCGCCGAACAGCCGGGCCAGCACCATGTCACGGAGAAAGCCCAGGATGCGGCTCGAAAAGGTCGCGACGCCGATGAGCCCCGCGGCTTTCACCACCGAATGATTGTCTTGTCGGACCGGCGTTGCTGTGTCGGCGGGAGCGGGATCGGCAGTCATCGAGGCGGATTCTAACGAAACGGATGGAGAGCGTCCACGGTCTTCTGGAAGCCGGCCGGATCTGTTGCAGCACTTCGCACGCCGCCGTTTGGGCTAGGCGGCCTGGTCTGCCTTGCGGACTCCCGATCCGCCGCCCTGTGCCTGCGCCTGAATGAAGGAGAGGAGAGTCTTGTTTTCCTGCGCCTGTCGCAGGAATTGAAAGGACACCCCGCGCGAAGTGACCGAACGGACGATCGCGGCCAGTTCCAGCACCTTGTCGTGATTGGGCAGGGTGATGTGGAGGTAGAAGATGTCGTCCACTTTGACGTGGGTGGAGCTTTGGATCATGCAGCCCCCCATGGACAGGTCGGTCACAAAGCCCTCTCCCTTGATGCGTCCTCCTGAGAAAGACAGGAACAGCCGGACGGGAATGCGGAGATGTTCTCGCCGATCGATGATGCTCGCTGAATAGTTGAGGCCCAATCGAAATCGGAAGAAGCGATGATGGCAGGACTGGCACCGGAACGGAACAATGAAGAGGAAGGCCAGGACCGATTCGGACAGCCTGCGTGTCTGGGCCCGCAAAACCACGTTCTTGCCGCACTGGGGGCAGAACAATGCCTTGGCCATCACAGACTCCCGACCAGGCCCGCATGACCGCGACTTCGTGGCCGTTTTCCGCAGCCGTTCAAAACCATCGCGAAGCTCATCTCACGCTTCCTCCATCCTTTCAAGATTCCTCCGCCCTCCCTGTTCGTCGAGGCGGATTGGGTTGCGACTCCTCCTGCACGGCCCGCTGGCAGGCCTCGCACAATTCCCCATACCCTTCGGTCATGAAGGTTTCGGTGACCTCGCCGCAGCGTTCGCAGATCATCGTCGCACATTCCTTCGGCTCACTCAGGGGTCACGCGAGCCAAATAGTAAAGATAGCAGATCGCCTTTCCAGGTAAAGCCACTCCGCCAATCCGACACTCGGTTACTGCCGGGAACAGCCTCGCCATCTTAGCACCAGATGGCCATGGGACGACCCAATCCATCGACCGGCGGCGCAGGCGGAAGACTGCGCGCTTGACCCGCTGCGATCCTCGATGCCGTCCAACTGAGAATGGCGGCATCGATGAGGTCGTCTCGGCCAACCTTGCTCCGGCGATAACAGATTTCCCCGCAAGCCAGGACCCGCCCCAAGACATCCCCCCAGGGAGCGGGCAACTTGCGCAGAGCCGAGACCCGCTCCCGATGGCCCGGGGCGCGCTTCTTGTTGAACCTCATGGGCCTGCCGGCAACCAGCGCAAACGCCAACTCCGGATGGGCTTCATAGATGAGTCCGGGAGCCTTGAATGAAAGAACCTTGTCGACTTCGCGGATCTTGGGGAGAATGCCGAAGGTTTGGCGGCTCATCCCTTTGGTCAGACTTCCGCCATAGACCTTCGCAGACAACTGCTGCCGCAGAGGGGGGTTGAAAATACTGCTGGCCCTGGCCCCTCCCAGCAGGCGCCGAGCCTCCCGGTCGCACAGCCGGCCTCGCGGCTCCGGCCGATCCAACAGGCCGATGGGGATGTCGATGGCCATCGCATGAAGAGCCGGCTCCATATCAAGGATCTCGACAACACGATGAGCCAGGTAGATCGCCGCCCGGCTGATGCGCGAGGCCTCAAGCTCGATCAACACCGTAACCCACCCGCCTCGGCAGCCATCGACACCGGCGACCCACATCAAGAGCCTCCCCTTGAGAAGAGATGGCGAAGCGAGTAGAAATCATCCATGGCTTCTTCCACGGCTTCCATCCTCTGGTGGCCCGACCGTTCCTTGGATGATGCTCTCGCCCCGCTTGTCTTGCTGATCGCTTGCCTCCCGATCGGTTGCGATCCGGCTGTCCAATCTGTGCACATCGCCGTTCAGGACAATCGTTTTGTCCCTGATCACCTGGTCCTCGCCAGCGAGAAGCCGATCAGCCTCACGCTCACGAACGAGGGCCGCGAGGTCCACGAGTTCGACAGCCAATTGTTCGCCGCCGCAACGACCAACATCCTCGCTATCGAGCCGGCTGAGCGTCGGAACGAGCGGCCCTGGCGGCTGAATCCGGGAGGCAGACTGTCCATCACCTTCACCGCTCCGCCCGGAACCCATGTGTTTTACTGTGCGCGCAAGGGGCACCCTGGGATGAGCGGCACCTTGGTCCTCGAATCTGGCGTCAGTTCCCGCCCATCCTCCTCTGCCTCCGGCCGGTCAGAGCCGCTGCCACGGCACGTCCGGCGATGAACCCCGTGGCCCAAGCCCATTGAAAGTTGAATCCACCGATCCGGCCGTCGCAATCCAACATTTCGCCAACCAGATACAGTCCCGGCACCAGCTTGGATTCCATCGTGCGGAAATTTACTTCCGCAAGCGGGACACCGCCCGCGGTGACTTCCGCATAGTTCCACCCCCGATCCCGCACCACCGGCAGCGTCAAGCCCGTCAGCGTCCGCGCCAATGATGTCCGACGATCTCTTGTCAATTGTGCGCCCGGCGTCCCCTGGTCGATGCGACACTGGCTGCAGAGCGCCTCCGCGACACGCTCGGTCACATAGGCGGCGAGGAGTTTTTTGACCGAGAGAGGCGGTGAGGCCTGGATTCGATGCAGCAGCTCACGGTCCACCGTCTGAGCATCAGATCCCGGCACGAAATTGCAGCGCACCTCCACCGGATCGCCGGCTTGCTTTGCGAGCGAATAGAACCGGCTTGCATCCATCACGACCGGGCCGCTGACGCCGAAATGTGTCCAGAGGAGGCTGCCGGTTCGCCGGTCGATGAGATGACCGTTCACAAGCGTCAGGAGTTCGACCGTCATCGAGACACCGGAGAGGGCTGCGTGAACGAAGGTGTCTTCCAAGACCATCGGCACCAAGGCCGGAGCGGTCGGCGTCACATGGTGCCCGAATGCACGGGCGATCGCCCAGCCGGAGCCGTCGCTTCCGCTTCGTGGCAAGGAGCGCCCGCCGGTTGCCAACATGACAGATCGAGCCTGCATCGCCCCCTGTTGATACCGGACCAGAAAAGTCGGCCCAGTTGGCTGGCGTGATGCGGAAGGGATGATCGTCGCCTCAGACACGCGATGACCGGTCAAGATCTCGACATTCAGATCCCGGCATCGACGGATCAGGGCATCCAAGACCGTCCGGGCTCGATCGGTGACGGGAAACAACTTGCCGGTCTCTTCCCGCTTGAGATCCACGCCAAGCGAGGCAAACCACTCGATAGTGGCTTGAACGGGAAAGGCCGCCAGCACGTTTCGGATCAACACCCGCGGCCCATGAAAGTCTTCCGGGCGCACCTCGTAATGGGTGACGTTGCACCGCCCCCCGCCCGAAACCAAGATTTTGGCTCCGATCGTCGCGGCCCCATCCAACAGCACGACCCGGCGAGCGGTCCCGGACAAGGCCTCCGCGGCGAAGATCGCTCCGGCCAACCCGGCAGCCCCGGCCCCAACGATAACCACATCACGTTGATTTTGCTCGTCTATTTCGCTCATGCGCGAACATTAACACTTTTTAACCTGGCCTTAATGGACGGCTAATGTCTCCGCCTTACCATCCCTACAGCAAAATTGGTCCTGAATAATCGGATCAATGACGATTGAGAGGAGGTGGAGGATGACCTGTCGCAAATGCCAAGGATTCATGGTGGAGGAGTGGCGGCCTGATTTTTCTCCAGAGACGTATATCTCCCGTTGTATTAACTGTGGCTTGATCGAAGATGCGCTGATCGCCCAGAACCGCTTGCTCCAGGAGCAGGGGAAAGAACCGGTCGGGAAGGCGGCCTGATCGTCCGTTTAGCCCTGCCGTTCCGCTTCGGAAGACATGCGGGGAAGCGGACCGTGGTGATGATCAAACTGTGGACGTCGCGCACGAGGTTAGATCGAAAACTCCGCCCAGAGAAACGTATGGTCTGATGGGTCTTTCGCTCGCCTCGGCCCGACGTCCACCTCTACTGCTCGACAACGTTCGGCCAAGGGTTTGGTTGTCAGGATGTGATCGATTCTCCATCCTTTGTTTGCCTCCAGTGAACTCGGCGCCCGATAATCCCAGAATGTATACTGTCTGACATCCGGGTGCAGTTTACAAAAGACGTCCTCAAATCCCCATCCGACCGTATCCTCGTACGCTTTCCGCGCCGCTTCGTGATAGCAGACATGTTTCAGGTGTTTTTCCGGGCTGTGGACGTCGATCGGCCTCGGGGCGACGTTCATGTCTCCGCACCAGATGGCCGGCCGGGCGGGCGAGAGGTGTCTGTCGAAATAGTTCCGGAGCCGCGCGTACCACATCAGCTTATATTGGTATTTGGGCGAATCGATCTCGAACCCCTGGGGTACATAGGTATTCACAATCGGCAGCCCTGCAATGATCACGCGCAACAGGCGTGAGTCGTCCCTCTCCTCCCCTTCATCGAACCCATAGAACACCTGCTCCGGTTTCGCGCGGCTCAGGACCGCCACCCCGTTGTAAGACTTCATGCCACGGAATGTTACGTGGTACCCTGTCGACTCAAACGCGAGCAAGGGAAACTCGGAATCCTGAAC
Organism: Nitrospiraceae bacterium; assembly: GCA_035457545.1. GTDB lineage: Bacteria > Nitrospirota > Nitrospiria > Nitrospirales > Nitrospiraceae > Nitrospira_G. The sequence goes on along the minus strand of DATIBM010000080.1, from coordinate 2,152 downwards.
CTTGGTCTCCTGCAGGCACAGGACATCGGGGCGATGGGCCTCCAGCCAGGCCAGCACGATCGGCAGCCGCTTTCTGAGGGAATTGACGTTGAACGTGGCGATCTTCATGACCTGATGACCCTCTTCCTCCCCGCCCTAGCGTCAGGCAGGATTATGATTCTGTCGGCCCCTTGGATCGCCCGTCGCTCATCGCCGTTAAGTAACGGCGCAAAATCGCCTGCTCGGTTCGGGCGCGGCCGCGCACCGGAACCGGAAATCGCAGCACCAGATTGATCCGCCCCGGCTGGTCGAGCTGGAGCGTCACCTTGGGCTCCGGATTGGGCGCTTCCAGGAGATTCCGCTCCTCCAGGTCATGGAGGTACTGGGCGGCACCTTGAATATAGTCCGCACATTCCGTCTGGGCGGCTTCCAGCAGGACCCGTTCGGCCCGCCGCCAATCATCCTCCGCCGCCAGGGGGACGACCGTCACGTGGAACACGTAATCCTTGGAGAACGTTTCGTTTACGAGCGGGGTGGTGAAGAACAGGCTGTTCGGGAGCACCACGACCCGACCCGTTGTCAGGTGCGAGGACTGGCCGGGACCGATCTCAAGGAGCGTGGTCGCGAACAGATCATGATCCAGGACGATTCCGCGATGGTTGCTGATCTGAATGCGGTCGCCGATGGAGAAAAACCGCGCGCCCGCCCGCAAAGCCGCTCCGCTCATGCAGAGGATCAATTCCTTCGTCGCCAGCACCAGCGCCGCGGCGAGCGCGATCAACGACACCGCGAAGGCCTGGAGTTCGTGAGCCCAAATCGAGACCAACCCCGCCGCGAAGACGAACACCATGCCGTTCCGAATGTTGATGATCCATCGGCGGCGTTCCTCGACGGTCAAGCCCTTCTGGCTGCTCACCCAGCGCACCAGCAGGGTTCGGAGGACCAGCACCCCCAGAAGCAGCGTCAGTGATTTTACGCCATCGACGAACAGCGAGCTGTCGAGAGAGGGAAGCCAGGCCGTCATCGGGGCAGACCCGCCCTGTGGATGATCGGCCGAACGGAGGCGTTCCGCCGAGTGATGGCTGCGAAACGCCGGCACGTGAGTGTGCGGGAGGTCACGGTGACGAAGGGGAGGTGGCGGTCTGAGTCGGAGGCACGCAGGGATGGCGTTTCCAATCCTGAAGCACCTTCTCCTTGTTGAATTTGAGCGTGTACTTCATGCAGTGGAGCCGCGGATGATCGCCGCCATCCCTTCCCTGTCCGACCACCGAGGCGGCGGTATCTTTGGCGCTGGCGGCGGTCCGGCCGAACCGGCCCCAGGGATCGATTTCATCCTCGGTCATCGCATAGCGGTAGGTCCAAACGGATTCCTCATCGAGAAACGTCGTCTTCGCGGTATGGGGCGGCCCAAGCATCTGCTCAACCTCCGCCTGAGTCGCCTTGTTGAGGCCCTTGTCGAAGTATTGGTCCCGCCAGGGCCGACTGCAGCCGGTCGTGTACACCATCAGGACGAGCCCCATCCAAATCATCGCCAAGGCAAAAGGAGACCGTCGCATGGGAGCTGTTCGGGTCTGTTCCATGACAGGCTACCGGCGATCGGATTCCTCACGTCCCCACAATCGCCGCGCCGTGCAGACCAGCGCATAGCCTTGGGCCAACAACCCGGTGACGATCAGGCCGAGCGAGGTGCGCAGCCAGATCGTCTCGGGGTGTTCCAGACCATACATGCCCCCCACGAAGCCTCCGGCAATGGCCACGACCCCCGCCGTGCGGGCGATCAGCGCGCTGAATTTGGCCCGTTTGACCGCCTGTTGTCGATCCACGATGGCCTCACGCTACACCGACTGCCTCGCCGCTGTCCATATGGCATCGACTTCGGCTCAACCGGATGATTTTGCCGGTTGGGGCGGCGCGAGTCCCCTCACTCGAATGCCTTGGGCGCGGGATTCGAGCGGCAGCGCCTCCTTCTCGCGCCCCATCGTCCGGAGCAGGACCGCATACTCCTCCAGACTCTTGGCGACGTCCGGATGCATGTCGCCCAGCACCTTTTCGCGCACTTCCAGCGCACGTCGATAGTAGGGCTCAGCGTCGGTGTATCGTCCCTGCGCCGAGTAGAGCTGGCCCAGGTTGCCGAGAGTGACGGCCACCTCCACATGGTCTGGCCCGTGGACCT
>DATIBM010000079.1:0-4378 GCA_035457545.1 Nitrospiraceae bacterium | reverse complement strand
CCAGCGTCACCCGGAGGATGGTCCGCTTCTCCGGATCCATGGTGGTCTTCCAGAGCTGGTCGGGATTCATCTCCCCCAGGCCTTTGTAGCGCTGGATGTTCACGTTGGCCTTCCCGTCGCCTCCCAGCCGCTTCTGGAACTCGTCCCGCTCGGCGTCTCCGTAGGCGTAATACTCCTCCTTGCCCCGGGCCACCCGGTAGAGCGGCGGCTGCGCGATGTAGATGTAGCCCCGTTCGATCAACTCGGGCATCTGACGGAAAAAGAAGGTGAGGAGCAGGGTCCGGATGTGGCTCCCGTCCACATCGGCGTCCGTCATGAGGATGATCTTATGGTAACGGGCTTTCGCAATGTCGAACGTGTCTTTCTCCGCCTTGTCGCTTTCCTCCCGCTTGCGTCCGATCCCGGTACCCAGCGCCATGATCAGCGTCCGGATTTCGTCGCTCGTGAGCATTTTGTCGAAGCGCGCTTTTTCGACGTTGAGGATCTTCCCCTTGAGCGGCAGAATGGCCTGGAACTTCCGGTCCCGGCCCTGCTTGGCCGACCCGCCGGCCGAATCCCCCTCGACGATGAACAGTTCGCTGTGAGCCGGATCTTTTTCGGAACAGTCGGCCAATTTGCCGGGCAGGGAGCTCCCATCGAGCGCGCTCTTGCGCCGAATGAGATCCTTGGCCTTTCGCGCCGCCTCCCGGGCCCGCGCCGCGTCCACGGCTTTGTTGACGATCTTGCGGGCGACCGGCGGATTTTCCTCGAAATAGTTGCCGAGCGCCTCGTTGACCGCGGCCTCGACGATCCCCTTCATCTCGCTGTTGCCGAGCTTGGACTTCGTCTGGCCTTCGTACTGGGGATTCCGCAGCTTCACGCTGACCACGGCGGTGAGCCCTTCGCGGACATCGTCGCCGGTGAGCGAGTCGACTTCCTTCTTCAGCAGGTCGTTCGCGTTGGCGTAGTTGTTGATCGTCCGGGTGAGGGCCGCCTTGAAGCCGACCAGATGCGTGCCTCCCTCCCTGGTGTTGATGTTGTTGGCGAAGGAATAAAGGTTTTCCGAGTAGCCGTCGTTGTATTGGACCGCCACCTCCAGCATGTGGTCCGGCTTCTGGACGGAAATGTAAATCGGCTTGTGCAGCGGCGTCTTGGCCTCGTTCAGGTGCTCGACGAACGAGACGATCCCGCCCTTGTAGTGGAACGTCTGCTCCTTTTCCTTTCGTTCGTCTTCGAGCGAGATGGCCAATCCTTTGTTCAGGAAAGCCAATTCCCGCAGGCGCTCGGCCAGGACATCGAAGCTGAAATCCAAAGTTTCGAAAATCTGACTGTCCGGCTTGAACGTCACCTTGGTGCCGCGCTTCTTTGTCTTGCCGGTCACCTTGAGGGGAGCAAGTGCTTTGCCTCGCTCGTAGCGCTGCTCGAAAACCTGTTCGTTCCTCCAGATCTCCAGCTCCAGCCATTCCGAGAGCGCGTTCACGACCGAAATGCCGACGCCGTGCAGGCCTCCGGACACCGTGTAGGCGCCCTGCTCGAACTTGCCGCCCGCGTGCAGGACCGTGAGCGCCACCTCCGCCGCCGACTTCTTCTGCGTCGGGTGCATCTCGGTCGGGATGCCCCGGCCGTTGTCCACCACGGTCACGCTGCCGTCGATGTGAATGGTCACCTCGATCGACTCGCCGAAGCCCGCCATGTGCTCGTCCACGCTGTTGTCCACCACCTCGTAGACCAGGTGATGGAGGCCGTCCGGGCCGGTGCTCCCGATGTACATGGCCGGGCGCTTCCGGACCGCGTCGAGCCCTTCGAGCACCTTGATGGATTCGGCCCCGTAGGATTCGCCCGTGGACTGGCTTTGATCTTCGTGGTTATGATCGGCCATTCGTCTCCCGCTGGATCAGGTCATTGGTCAACGGTCATTCGTCATTCGAGGCATTCGCGTGGCACTGCGCACTTCGTACCCGATTGACGCATGACCATTGACGGTTGACGATCTCAAATCTTGATCGGCATCACCACGCACTTGAACCCCGGGCTCTCGCGTTCCTGAATGAGGCAGGGGCTGAGCGGATTGTCCATCTGAAGCGAGATCTGCTGACCGTCCATGACCCCGAACGCATCAAGCAGATACCGGGCGTTGAACCCGGTGGACAGGGTCTCGCCCTTGTACTCGGCCGGCAATTCTTCGGTGGCTTCACCGTAATCGGGATTGTTGGCGTACAGCGTGAGCGTGCCCCGCGCAAACGTCACCTTCACGGCGTTGGCCTTGTCGCGCGCCAGGACCGCCACCCGCCGGCAAGCCCCTTCAAGCTCGACCCGGTCGACAAGAATGCGCCTGTCGCTCTCCTTGGGAATGACCTGTTGGTAATTCGGATAGTTGCCCTCCATCAGACTGGAAGTCAGCAAGAGACCGCTCTTCCGGAAGATCATCAACTTCTTCGTGAAGCCGATCAGCGGTTCGCCGTCGCCGCCTTCCTCCAAGAGCCGGCGGATTTCGTGCGCCGCCTTTTTGGGGATAATCGCCTTGATTTCCCTGGGCGCCTCTTTTGATCCCGCGGCGACTTCCTGCTCCGCCACCGCCAGCCGGTGCCCGTCGGTGCCCACAAGCCGCAACGTGGTCTTCTTATCACCGGTGATCAGGGTGACGAGGAGCCCGTTCAGGATATAGCGGGCATCGTTGTCCCCGGCGGCGAACAGGGTCTTGCGGATGAGTTCCAAGAGGTTCGAACTGGTGAGCGGCGTGAGCCCCTCCTTGTCAATGGCCGGCAGGGCCGGATAGTCGCCGGCCGGGAGGCTGACGATCTTGAACTGGCTCTTGCCGGCCTGAATCGTCAACCAGTTGTTCTCCGCGGTCGCCAACTCGATTTCGCCGTCTCGCAATTCTTTGATGATCTCGAACAGCTTGCGGGCCGACACCGTCAGCATCCCGGCTTCCGACACGGTGGCCTTGTAGAGGGCCCTCATGCCGATTTCCAGATCCGTCGCGCTGACCTCGATGCCGTCCTGCTTGGCCTCCAGGAGAATGTTGGAGAGAATCGGCATGGTGTTGCGCTTTTCCACCACACCCTGAACACGCTGCAGGGCCACCAGCAACTCGTCTCGTGAAATCTTGACTTTCATCTCTCGCTCCCCGAACGCGGCTACCCGCGCGTGATGTGTTCCTTCAACGTTTCGAGCGTCGCCCGCAAGGTCGCGTCCGCCTCCAGCGCCTTCGCCACCTGCTTGCAGGCATGCATGATCGTCGTATGGTCCTTGCCGCCGAAGTGCCGCCCGATCTCCGGAAACGAGGCATCCGTGAGTTCTCGGCAGAGGTACATGGCGATCTGCCTGGGCTGCACCAGCGTCTTGCTCCGGCGGCGCGACTTAAGGTCGGCGATCTTCACGTGGAACCGGGCGCTCACGGCCTCTTGGATGTCGTCGAGCGCGATGATCTTCTTCTTGTCTCCGATCACGTCCCGCAGCACCGTCTTGGCCATCTCCAACGTGATGGGCTGCGCGGTCAGCGACGAGTAGGCCCCCAACCGGACCAGCGACCCTTCCAACTCACGGATGTTGCTTTTCATGTTGTTGGCGAGGAACTGGACGACTTCCTCGGGCAGCGTCACGCCTTCGTCTTCGGACTTCTTGCGCAGGATCGCGATCCGGGTCTCGACATCCGGCGCCTGGAGATCCGCGATCAGCCCCCATTCAAATCGGGACCGGAGGCGTTCCTCGATATCGGGCATCTCCTTCGGAAACCGGTCGCTCGTGACCACGATCTGCTTGTGGGCTTCATAGAGCGCGTTGAAGGTGTGGAAGAACTCTTCCTGCGTCCGCTCCTTCCCGGCCAGGAATTGAATGTCATCGATCAACAGCATGTCTACGTTCCGGTACCGTCGGCGGAGGTCGATCATCTTGTCATATCGGATCGAGTTGATGACCTCGTTCGTAAATTGCTCGGTCGTGACATAGGCGATCCGGAGGTCCGTCCGCTCCGCCACATGGTTGCCGATCGCGTTCAGCAGATGCGTCTTTCCCAACCCCACCCCTCCGTAGATGAAGAGGGGGTTATAGGCTCGGGCCGGCTGCTCCGCCACCGCCATGCAGGCCGCATGGGCGAATTGATTGCTGCCACCCACCACGAACGTTCCAAATGTGTACTTGGGATTCAGATGGGCATGCTTTCGCCCCCTCGGAGCGACCGTTCCCTTGGTAACCGTGCCGCCCACCTCGTCGGCCTGCTCACCTTCTTCCAGTCTGGGCTTCTCGATGGTAAAACTAACATCGACCTTCGGCCCTCCCCTAACCCTGGCGATCGCCTCTCCGAGAAGATCCCCGTAGTGCTCGCCGAGCCAGTCTCCAAAGAATTTGTTTGGGACCGCGATCTTCGCTCCGCTATCCTCCAGAGCTTCCAAACGGATAG
>DATIBM010000078.1:0-4268 GCA_035457545.1 Nitrospiraceae bacterium | reverse complement strand
GGACCACAACCTGGTTGTACCTGGCCGGGTTTCGATTCGACGAGACCTGGAGCCTTTTCGGAATGGTTGGGCCGCGTTTTGAACACGGAAGCCAGGTCGGCGGGCGGAACGTAGAGATGCTGAGCAACGTGACGCTGTTTGCCGACATCACAGACCGGCTCGTTGGTGGCATCGAAACGAACTTCGGGCAGGTCTTGGATGGCAGCTCCGCCTTGTTGGTGATGCCGCAGGTACACTATGAGGTCGATCCTCACTGGATGATCCAAGCCGGCGCGGGCGTGCGCGTGACCAGCGAGTTCGCCCTGCCTGAAATCGGCTTCCGCCTCATTCGAGAGTTCTGACGGAATGAGTGAATAGGCGACCCGTTTCTGTGCTCGTCCTCCATGACCTCGCTTCGAAACGTCTTGCGGCTGGGCCAAGCACGACGATACAAGTGAATTGATCTGGAGACACGAGGTGGGCTGTCCTTGCAGGCCTCGGGATATCGAGGATGCACCGGGTGAATCATGGAGATGCCATGGAGAAGGTAGAAGCGACAGGCTTGCAAGAGAATCCCTTGATCCAACCGGTGGTGGAGCCGTTTCAACGATTCGTCCATGCCGAATCCTCGGGCGGCGTGCTGTTGCTGGCCGCCACGCTCGTGGCGCTGGTCTGGGCCAACTCGCCCTGGGCCGATTCGTATCACGCACTCTGGCAGGTGCCCATCACCTTGGTGGTCGCCTCCCATGCCTTGACGGAAACGTTGTTGGAATGGATCAACGACGGCCTGATGGCGATGTTCTTCTTCGTCATCGGGTTGGAGATCAAGCGGGAGGTGCTGGTGGGGGAATTGGCCTCGCCTCGGCAGGCCCTGCTTCCGCTGGCGGCGGCCCTCGGCGGCACCATCGTCCCGGCGTCCCTGTATGCGGCCGTGAATATTGCCGGACCGGGCGCCCCCGGATGGGGCGTGCCGATGGCGACCGATATCGCGTTCGCCTTGGGCGTGCTCGCGCTGCTCGGCAAGTGGGTTCCGCTGCCCTTGAAGGTCTTCCTCACCGCGCTCGCGATCGGGGACGACCTAATGGCGGTGGTGGTGATCGCGCTGTTCTATACCTCGACGATTTCCTGGATGAACGTGGGCGTTGGCCTGGTGTTCTTGCTCCTGCTGATCGGCGCCAACGTCGCCGGCGTGCGGCATCCGTTGGTGTACTCGATGCTGGGCATCGGCGGCCTGTGGCTGGCGTTCTTGTTATCGGGAATTCATGCGACGATCGGCGGTGTGTTGGCCGCGATGACGATTCCGGCCCGTACGCGACTCAGCGGGCGCGAATTCCTGGCCAAGGGGAAGGCGCTGCTCGACCGGTTCGCGGAGGTGACGTCGCCCGACACCCCGCCGCTGGCCAACCGCGAGCGGCAGCGGGTCACGCAACATCTCGAAGCGGCGCTCAAGCATGTGGAGACGCCATTACAGCGACTGGAACATGCGCTGCATCCCTGGGTGACGGTGGTCGTGATGCCGGTGTTTGCGCTGGCGAACGCCGGGGTGGCGCTTGATCGGGATCTGACGGCGGTCTTGGCCAATCCGGTCGTGATCGGGGTCATGCTGGGTCTGCTGATCGGCAAGCCGGTCGGCATTGTCGGCGCGACCTGGCTGGCGATCCGGTCCGGCGCAGCCCAGTTGCCGGAGGGCGTGTCCTGGCGGCAGTTGCTTGGAGTCGGGTGCGTGGCGGGAATCGGGTTTACGATGTCGCTCTTTATCGCCGGCTTGGCATTTGAACAGGCCGAGTTATTGCGGTCGGCGAAAATGGGCATTCTGTTCGCTTCAACCCTGGCGGGAACGCTTGGGTGGCTGATCCTCAGGAGTGTTCGGCCCGTGGCAACTCGTGAATGAAGGTGTGGTCTCCCGACTCCGGGACTGATGGGGCTATCATCCGATCAACGTGAAATAGGCCAGGATCGCAATCCCGAGCAGGACAAGTACCCAAAGCTGTAATCTGTGGACCGTCGCCGCTTGCTTGGCCTGCATCTGTTGCAAGAGGGCCGGGTTGGCTTGCAGGTACCGATCAATCTCTGCTCTTGCCTCCTTCAAACCGATCTGTTGATCTTCGCGCAGCAGCGTGATGGCTTCGATTTTGTCGCCTCGCCGTAATGCACCAAGGACGGCAAGCGGAAGCTGGTCGTGCTTGTGCAGTGCATAGCCCATCTCCGGGAGTCCTCGTCAGAACATGTGCGAATGCCGGTTCAAATGGAAGATAGCAAATTTACCGCTTTACTGTATGACGATTGTTGCTGCGGGCCAAGAATTCGTGGATTTGGGACCGATCGGATTCGGGGAACAATCAGAGGCGGGAATTGCGAAAACCGTTGCGTGAGATGATCGGCATGTGGAGCCAGGCACGTGATAGCAGAAGATGATCGGGACAAGCGCCGCGGCCGCCGGCGAGGCGGGCAGCCGCGGGAGCTGCTGCGATTATTTATGCGCGATCGATTTGGTGGTGAAGAGATAATCCTTGAGGCGCTCGGAGAAGGTGGAGTCTTTCCGGCGTATCCATTCGAGGACCATCGACGCATGCTCCTTCTCCTCGTCGCGGTTGTGCGCCAGAATCGCCTTGAGGTCCGCGTCCTTGCAGGCATCGACGCGCTGGTTGTACCAATCGACCGCTTCCAATTCTTCCATCAGCGACGTGATCGCGCGATGCATATCTCGGGTCGCGTCCGACAGGTCTTCAAACCGCTCGTGGTATCCCTCATTGGCCATGTGGTCTCCTTCCTGATGAATGCGGGTGGAGATAAATAGATGCCTTCGCCCCCGGCGTCGCTGTGAGAACTATCGCATCTGGAATCTAAGCAGGAGCTGGGGCGATGTCAACCTGGGAGGAGGTAATAAACATGTGTAGAAGGGGAATGATTCTCGACCATCAGCGACGTTCGCATCAGTTTCGATTCCTCCACACATCTGGGTGTCGGTGGAGATGCAGGACTGCAAGAATCTTTACATCATGTCCTTCAGCGACGAAGTACACTCCGTATGGGAAACGACGGAGGAGAGCGCGACGAATGTCACCCGACCGCCGTGGAAATTGGTGCGGATTATCTTCGATTCGCCGGAATACCTGATCAAGTTCATTCAGGAACCGGGTACCAAGGCCGGGCTGCTGGTCCTCGTACCAGAGGGCCGCAGCTTGGATATCAAGATCCGACTGAGGTTGGACGACGATTCGCCACGCCATCAGTCAGATCAACGATTCCGGAGCTTCTGTTCGATATCGTTACGAATGTCCGGCCAAGGTCGCCCGGCGGTGGGATTGGCTTTGTAGGATTCGAGTCGTTCTTGAATGATGCGCAAGTGCCACTCTGGGACTGGAACACGCTCGGGGCTCGCGGCAATCCGGTCCCACAGAGACTGGACATAGTCGATCTGTTCATCGACCGGAAGGCTTTCAAATCCGGGAGGAGGCACAGGGGTCATTTTAGACATATGCTGTGCTCTCGTGAGGAAGAGTATAACGTAACCATCCAGACAAGCAAAGCTCGCTGGTCTGACAAGGCCTTGAGACTTGGGGTTATGAATCCTCCACAAACTCTCCCCCCCTAGGTTGTCACGGTGTTTGCTTGCGCCGCCTTGGCAAGGTTCCTCACCGCGCGCACCACGACCCATTGCAACTTGAGAGCAATGGGCACCCCGGCACCTTCTGAGCGTGCGGCCTCTGCGCGCACGGGAGAGTATCCCCCTGCCGGCCCTCTCCTCCTTGACTGCCCCTTCCACCGGCTCCTATAATTCGCCGACGGTGGGCGCAAACCGGCAGATTCGCCTAGAAAATGGCCGAATTGACGCATTTTAACGAGTCGGGCCGGGCGCGGATGGTCGATGTCGGCGCCAAGGCCTCGACGGAACGGGTGGCGGTCGCCCAGGCCAAGGTCTTCATGGAGCCGGCCACCCTCCAAGCCATCCAACGGGGCACGATCGCCAAGGGCGATGTGCTGGCGGTCGCGCAGGTCGCCGGCGTGATGGGGGCCAAACGGACCCCGGATCTCATCCCCATGTGCCACCCCCTCCTGCTGACCAGCGTCGATATCTCCTTTAAAGAAGAGCCGCAGCCGAACGCAGACGGGCAGTGCTCCATCACCGTCACCGCGACGGTCAAAACCACCGGCCAGACGGGCGTGGAGATGGAAGCGATGACTGCCGTCTCCGTGGCCGCGTTGACGATGTACGATATGTGCAAAGCCATCGACAAACGGATGAGTTTCGGGGAGATTTGTTTGCTCTCCAAGTCGGGCGGGAAGTC